>CANHDN010000005.1 GCA_947459415.1 Bacteroidota bacterium | reverse complement strand
TTTTTTATAGCATCTAAATCTGCTTTAGCAGGACTAACGCCTTGTTTTTCTCTTTTGGCCTCATCCAAAAATAAGCGGTAAAATGTACCCACTTTATCTTTGGCCGAACCTTTGATGGCGGTTTTATCATTGGCAACAGACTCTAGGATTTCTCTTAAAACTAGGTTATTTCTTTCTGCTACCATATTAAAACTTCCCCACCTGCTTTCACTGGCTGGAATTGGGTTTTCTTTTAACCAGGTGCCATTGGCAAATCGGTAAAAATCTGAACCTGGGCTTATTGATTGATCGATAGCGGCCACATCTATGCCTTTTTGTTTGGAATCTTGAATAAAAGCTAAACCGAGAAAAATTCCAGTACAGCCTATTATTTTGAAAACTAAATTTTTCATATTACAAATCATTTTATAGTTCGCGAACATATTGAAAATCTTTTATGGTTTTAAGCATTTTTTTAAACGTTTATAAGCTGAATCAAATTATATTACAGGGTTTATACAATTACTTGTATTTAAAATGTAAACTTTTTAAGCAAATTTATCTAAATTCTATTATGTTTGAATGGCATGATTAAGGCAATAAATCTATATAAATCTTACGGAAATTTACCGATTTTAAAAGGAATTAACTTACATATTCTGCCAGGGGAAATTGTTTCAATTGTGGGCGCATCGGGTGCTGGGAAAACCACCTTGCTTCAAATTTTAGGAACTTTAGATAAACCAGATAGTGGGGTTTTAAGTATTAATAATCAAGATGTTGCTAGTTTGAAAGATTCAAAATTAGCTCATTTTAGAAATAAGGAAATTGGTTTTGTTTTTCAATTTCATCAGCTTTTGCCAGAATTTACTGCCATTGAGAATGTATGCATGCCCGCCTTTATTGCAGGCATTAATCCATCAAAAGCACATATTAGAGCCAAGGAATTGTTAAATTATTTAGGTATTTCTGCCCGTGAAAATCACAAACCTAGCGAGCTAAGCGGTGGTGAACAGCAACGAGTTGCAGTTGCCAGAGCGCTCATGAACAAACCTTCTGTTATTTTAGCAGATGAACCAAGTGGTAATCTAGATTCAAAATCTGCAGAAGATTTACATCAATTATTTTTTAAGTTAAGGTCAGATTTGGGTCAAACATTTGTAATTGTAACCCATAATCAAAATCTGGCAGCTCAAAGCGACAGACAATTAACCATTAAAGATGGCCTTATAATTAATTAACTGTGACCATTCATGAAGTATTAAAAGCCCATTGGGGATACGATGATTTTAGGCCATTACAACAAGAAATTATTGAGTCCGTATTAGCTGGGAAAGACACACTTGCTTTATTACCAACAGGAGGAGGAAAATCTATTTGTTTCCAAGTCCCTGCTTTGGCAATGAAAGGAATTTGTCTAGTAGTTTCGCCGCTTATTGCCCTCATGAAAGACCAGGTAGCAAATCTTCAGAGTAAAGGTATTTCTGCGCAAGCCATTTATTCAGGACAAAGTTCGGCTGAAATTCAACTCATTCTCAATAATTGCGTGCATGGTGGAGTTAAATTTCTATACCTATCGCCAGAGCGTCTTGGGTCAGACTATGTAAAAAGTCAACTCTTGCAAATGAATATTTGCTTACTAGCTATTGATGAAGCCCATTGTATTAGTCAGTGGGGTTATGATTTTAGACCAGAGTATCGCAAAATAAAGGAGGTTCGGACACTTTTTATACATGTTCCTGTATTAGCTCTTACTGCCTCAGCCACAGCTAATGTGGTAGATGATATACAAGAGCAGTTAGGATTTAAAGCTAGACTTGCTTTTAGAAAAAGTTTTGAAAGATTAAATCTACATTATGTTGTTCGTTATCAGGAAAATAAATTAGACAAAATGTTGAATGCCTTTCAAATGATGAAAGGAAGTGGCTTGGTTTATGTTCGAAATCGAAAATTGGCGGAAGAATTGGCTGATTATTTGGTTCAAAACGGATTAAATGCATCTTTTTATCATGCCGGATTAAATTCAGAAGAAAGGCAGTTAAGGCAAGAGAATTGGATTAAAAATAAAACCCGAATAATGGTTTGCACCAATGCCTTTGGAATGGGCATTGATAAGCCAGATTGCAGGTTGGTAGTACATTATCAAATTCCAGATTGTCTGGAAGCATATTATCAGGAAGCTGGCAGGGCAGGAAGAAATGGAAACCCTGCCTATTGCCTATTACTATATCATTCATCGGATGCGCACATAATGCGCGCAAAATTAGAAAAGCAATTTCCTGAACCAGCTTTTTTAGCTAAGGTATATGAAAATTTAGCAAATTATTTTCAACTAGCTATTGGACAATTTTCAGAGCAAGATTTCTTGTTTGATTTGAAAGAATTTTCAAGTCACTTTAAGTTACAAGCAGCTGATGTTTTTAATGC
Source organism: Bacteroidota bacterium (assembly GCA_947459415.1). Lineage (GTDB taxonomy): Bacteria > Bacteroidota > Bacteroidia > UKL13-3 > UKL13-3 > B1. The sequence goes on along the minus strand of CANHDN010000005.1, from coordinate 43,762 downwards.
ATTAAATCTATTATCTCAGTTGGAATTAATTCATGTAAATGAGGCTTTTAACATGCCTTCTCGCATTCAATTAAACAGGAGAGGTAATGAATTATTTGCCTTTCAGAATACACATAATGTGTACAGTAATTTATTGCAATTATTATTAAGAAGCTATGGTGGTATTTTTGATTATGAAGTACCAATACATGAAGCAAGCCTAGCTATGCAATTAAACGTATCTGAGGTACAGGTTAAAAAGTTATTGAATAAATTAAACGAACTTAAGGTGTTAACCTATGTGCAGCAGCATAACCAACCTTCAGTTCGTTTTTTAGATGCAAGAATTGACTCACAATACCTGCCAGTAAATGCCTCTTACATTAGATTTAGAAAACAAATGGAGTTTGAAAAGTTAGAATCAATGATTCATTACGCAGAAAATCAAAATCTATGTAGAAGTAGGGTTTTATTGCAGTACTTTAACGAGCTCAATGTGCTAGATTGCGGTGTTTGCGATGTTTGCAAAGAGAAAAAGGAAAAATTCTGGACAGAGGCCAAGTTGATAGAATTAATAGATTGTTTGCGTGAACTAGATTGGAATAAAGCATATACAATAAAAGAGTTGGCTACTCAATTGAAAAAGTATCGTGATGCAGAATTGGCTTCAGCATGCAGGATTTTAATAGATAAAGGTATATTGCATCTTAATTTGCAGCAGGAGATAGTTTGGAAAAGCTAAAGAAAATAATTGTAAGTGTAAGCAATGACTTAACGTATGATCAGCGCATGCAGCGACATTGTAAAATTCTCAGTGAAGCAGGTTATCAGGTATGTATTGTTGGTAGAAAACGAAGTAACTCCTTACCTTTAAAAAATGAGATTTTTGAACAACAAAGATTGAATTGCTTTTTTGAAAAAGGAAAGCTTTTTTATATTGAATTTAATGCTAGGCTCCTATTATACCTGCTTTTTAAGCCTTGCGACATTTTGCTCTCTGTAGATTTTGACACTTTATTACCCAATACAATTGTTGCTAAATTAAGGCGAGGTAAATTAGTTTTTGATGCCCATGAATATTTCACTGAGGTGCCTGAATTGTTTCAAAGAAAATTCGTGAAACATGTTTGGAATACAATTGGAAATTTATGTGTACCTAAAGTTGATTTAGCATATACGGTAAGTTCAAGTTTAGCCGATATATTTACAAAACAACATGGAATACCCTTTTCAAGTATCATGAATGTTCCACCACTTCAAAAAAATAGTAATCATGTTTCTAAAAATGAAAATAAAATTATCTTGTATCAGGGTGCACTAAATGTTGGCAGAGGTATTGAAGAACTGATTGTTGCCATGAAACAAGTAAATGGGGTGCTTTGGATAGCAGGAGAGGGCGATTTGAGTAAACAATTAAGAGATTTGGTTGAGTTAGAAAAATTGAATCATAAAGTCATTTTTCTTGGTTTTGTATTGCCAGAAAACTTACCTGAACTTACTTTGGAAGCAGATATATGCTGTAACCTATTGGTTCCAAATGGATTAAGCTATTATTACTCATTAGCCAATAAGTTTTTTGATTATATTCAAGCAGGAAAGCCACAAATATGTGCAAATTTACCTGAATATGAGAAGATTAATAGTCAGTTTGAAGTTGCGATTTTATGTAAGGCTGATCCTACTGAAATTGCAATATCTTTAAATAAATTGCTCAATGATCATTTATTATATGAAAAATTGAAGAATAATTGTTTTAAAGCTAGTCAAGTATATAATTTGCAGCATGAGTCGCAGAAACTTATTAATCTTTTTGCAACAATTTAAGTGAACAAATCAATTCATATTATCTCTTTTGATATCCCATATCCTGCAAATTATGGCGGTGTTATTGATGTGTTTTATAGAATTAAAGCACTGCATGCATGCGGAATACATGTTATTTTGCATAATTTTCAATACGGAGATAGGGTTCAATCAGAAGAGTTAAAAAAGTATTGTAAAAAAATATATTATTACCAGAGAAAAAAATGGAGTTTTTCTTTAACCACTCCATATATCGTTGTTAGTAGAAATGATAATAATCTATTAAACAATTTATTACAAGACGAGGCACCTATATTATTTGAAGCCGTTCATAGTAGCTTATTAATTAATCACCCCAAGTTAAAAGATCGCATTAAAATAGTTCGTATGCATAATATCGAACATGATTATTATGCTTCATTGGCAAAACCAGAAAATAATCTATTCAAAAAAACATATTATTTAGTAGAGTCATTCCTATTAAAGAATTATGAGAAAAGGTTAATCAGTGCCAATTATTTATTAGCTATATCTCCTAAAGATGAACGATATTTAAAAACTAAATTTGGCAATAAAGTAAAATTATTACCCGCATTTCATGGGAATAGTGAAGTAAATATTGAACCTGGTGAATCTAATTATTGCTTCTATCATGGTAAATTAAGTGTTGCAGAAAATAATCTTGCAGCGTTATTTTTAGTAAGAGAAGTTTTTTCAAATATTCCATTTAAGCTTCTGATTGCCGGGGATGGAGCAAGCATAGAATTAAAAAAAGAGGTGTCCAAGCATGAGCATATTATACTGCTAACTTCCTTAAAGTCTGAAGAGATCACCACCTATATCAAAAAAGCTCACGTGAATATTTTACCAACTTTTCAATCTACAGGTATTAAATTGAAATTAATCAATGTGTTGTTTAATGGTAAATTCGTCTTAGTAAATTCGCCAATGGTTGCCGAAACAGGATTGTCCGAGGCAACTATTATTGCTGATACGCCTGATAAAATGAAGGAAAAAATCGCAGAATTATTTAAGTTAGAATTTGATTGGAATGCAATTCAACATAGAAAAGCTATACTATCTGAAAAATTCAACAATCAATTAAATATTCAAAAGCTTATTTCACTCCTTGATTAAACTCATTTAATAATTTGTGATTTAGAACTTTACCACCTTCACAACGCATAATTCCTGCAGGAAATTTCTCTAAAATGCGATAATCATGCGTAGCCATTAATATGGCAGTTCCAGACAAACTAATTTGATGGAGTAATTTTAGCAATTCATCGCTAGTTTGTGGGTCTAAATTACCTGTTGGTTCATCAGCCAAAATAATTTCTGGTTTATTTAATAAGGCGCGTGCAATAGCCAAGCGCTGCTGTTCGCCTCCACTTAATTCAAATGGCATTTTATGTGATTTAGTGCCTAAGTTAACCATTTCTAGAACCTCTTTAATTCTATGGTCTATTTCAGTTTTATTTTTCCATGCCGTTGCGCGCAATACAAAGTTTAAATTTTCGTACACATCTCTATCAAATAGTAATTGAAAATCTTGAAAAACAACACCAAGTTTTCTTCTAAGAATGGGTATTTGAGATTTTTTAAGTGTGGTTAAGTCGAAACCTGCTATTTTAGCTTGTCCTTTTTCCACTTTTAACTCACCATAGAGAATTTTTAGTAAAGAAGATTTTCCACTTCCTGTTGAACCTATTAAATAAACAAATTCACCTGGATGCATATTAAAGTTTACATCCGATAATACTAAATTATTTTGCTGAAATATACTCACTCCCTTGAGTGATATGATGGGTTTTTGATCAATCATTGATTTCTAATTTTGTCATTTGTCCGAATGGAATTTTATTCATCAATTCTAAGATTTTTGGAACTTGATTTCCTAGACCACACTTTTCCAATGCCTTCTCTGGCCTGTCTGTACGGGTATAAGCAATAAGCGTGAAATTATCATCTCGTACCTGTAAATAATCAGGTATTTTTGCTTTTCCTTTAATTTTAATGATATACAAAATGTAATTTATTTTTTATTTTTTAGGTCAATTCCTTAATATTGCGAAACAAAAATAAAAAACAATGAACGATTTTTTTAAAAAAGTTCTACCCATCAGTTTAACTACGTCAATTTTAGTTGCTGCATGTAGTGGACCAAATCTTACCAAAAACTCTTATTCTGTCAATCCAGATCCTTTAGAAATGAGGGGAGACTCAGTTGAAGTTGTGATAACAGGTACTGTTCCACCAAAAACAATGAAATCTAAAGCTATCGTTACATTTCAGCCATATATGAAAACAAAGGATGGCAAAGAAATTAACTTAAAATCAGTAACGATTAAAGGAGAGAAAGCAGAAGGTTCAGCAGATTATACTGTAAATGCCAAAAATGGCGGAACGATTACTTACGCTGATAAAGTGGCTTTTTCATCTGAAATGAAAAATGTTGATTTATTGCCTCGTTTTACCTACAAAGAAAAAGCACTTTTAGTGCCAGATAGTATTAAAGTTGTTGGAACAATTACTACAGCTTCGATGCTTAAATATACCAATGAAAGTTATTTAGCGGCAGATAACTACAAGCCAGAATTAACAAATAAGTCTGTAAATATTTATTTCCCCATTGACGTAGATCGTTTTAATCCTAAATTCAAAAGTGGAAAAAGCATAGATAACAAAAAGCAAATTACAGCCTTAAAAACTTTATTAAAGAAGGATTCAAATTGGGTTGTTAGAGGGATTTCTATCAACGCTTTTGCATCGCCTGATGGAGAGTTAGAAAGAAACAGCAATTTGTCCAAAGGTCGTTCAACTTCAACATTTGCCTATTTTAGAAAAGAATTAAAGAAATTAGGTTTCTCAGAAGTAAATGATAGCAATTTTAGCATGGGATATATGTTGGCAGAAGACTGGAAAGGATTTGCAGCAGAATTAACCAAGTCTAATATTGCGGATAAAGATGCAATGATTGCGATTATCAACAACGCTTCAATCAGTGATGAAGAAAAAGAAGCTCAATTGCGTAAAAATCATGAAAAATCTTGGAAGAAAGCAGCGGACTTGATTTTGCCTACATTGCGTAAATCTGAATTAATTGTAATTGGAGGTAAGCCATTCAAAACTGATGCGCAATTGATGACTTTCCATGGAAATTATGCTGCATTAAATCAATCAGAGTTATATCATTTAAAGGTAATCACTACAGATAATAAATTAAAAGAAGAAGCTACCATTGCTTACAACAATCAATTTAGTTCTGATTGGAGAGGTTTTAATGATTTAGGAGTAATGTATTTAAATAGCAAAAATTATGATGGTGCAACTGCTCAATTAAATAGTGCTTACCAATTAGATTCTAAAAATGGTATCATATTAGCTAATATAGGAGCTTTAGCGCGTGCAAAAGGAGATTTGGTTTCTGCTAGAAAATACTACCAACAAGCTGCTGATAACGGAGCTAATACGTATTATAATCTTGGCGTTTTAGATGTGAAAGCCGGTAATTATGCATCTGCAGTTAATAACTTCACTAAAAGTGGTAAAGCAGATTTCAACACTGCTTTGGCTCAAATGTTAAATGGTAATTCTGCTGGTGCAAAAGCAATTATTGATGAAATTAATCCAGATGAACTAAGCTGGGAGCATTATTATTTACGTGCTATTTGCGGAGCTAGAATGAATAATCAAGATGTTTGTACTACAAACCTAGCTCAGGCTGTAGCAAAAAATGCATCTGCTAGAACTTTGGCTAAGGATGATGTTGAGTTTAGAAAATTCTTCAATAATCCTTTGTTTGAAGCAGCTATTCGCTAATAATCTAATAGTTTTATAAATAGAAACCCTGGAGTATTCACTTCAGGGTTTTTTATTGTCCTGAGTTGATTAGTTTTTCCACAATTTTGTGCAAAAAGCATGAAAAAGTATTGTGGTATTGTGCTTACCTTAGCATTTTCGTAAAAGATATATGGCAGAAGAAGTTGTAAATTATGATGAGAGTAGTATTCGCTCACTAGATTGGCGCGAACACATTCGTCTACGCCCGGGTATGTATATTGGTAAACTTGGCGATGGAAGCGCCATGGACGATGGTATATATATCTTGCTCAAAGAAATTCTTGATAACTCAATCGATGAATTTGTCATGGGAAATGGCAGGCAAATTGATATAAAAATTACAGATAATAGAGCATTTATTAGAGATTACGGTAGAGGTATTCCACTTGGAAAAGTAATAGAATGTGTTTCTCAAATAAATACGGGTGGAAAATATGATTCTAAGGCATTTAAAAAGTCAGTAGGTTTGAATGGTGTTGGAACAAAAGCTGTAAATGCCTTGTCACAACAATTTAAAGTTCAATCTTTTAGAGATGGTAAAACGAAAATTGTAGAATTTGAAAAAGGAGAATTAACTAAAGATCATAAATTACAAGATACCATTGAACCTAATGGAACAGCTATTAGTTTTATTGCAGATGATACCATATTTAAGCATTTCAAATATATCAATGAGTATATTGAAAATATGCTATGGAATTATGTGTATTTAAATAGTGGATTAACGATTTGGTTTAATGATAAAAAATATTTTTCTAAAGACGGTTTACTTGATTTATTAAAACGTAAAACCAATGAGGAGGCCATTAGATACCCAATAATTCATTTAAAGGGTGAAGATATTGAGGTGGCAATTACGCATGAAAATCAATATGGAGAAGAATATTACAGCTTTGTAAATGGCCAGCATACAACCCAAGGCGGAACGCATTTAAATGCCTTTAGGGAAGCATTTGCAAAAACTATACGTGATTTTTATAAGAAAGACTTTGATTTGGCTGACATCAGAGCTAGTATCATTGCAGCCGTAAGTTTGCGTGTTCAAGAGCCAGTTTTTGAAAGTCAAACTAAAACAAAATTAGGTTCGCAAACAATGGCTCCTAATGAAGCACAAACGGTGAAGCAATTTGTGATGGATTTTATGAAAAAGAGTCTAGACGACTATCTTCATAAGCATCCAGAAGCTGCCGATGCGCTTTTACGAAGAATCAACCAGAGTGAAAGAGAACGTAAAGAGATGGCGGGTATTAAAAAGCTTGCCAATGAAAGAGCAAAAAAGGCCAATTTACATAATAAAAAGCTGCGCGACTGCAGAATTCATTTTAATGATGGAAAAGATGAGCGAAAATTCGATACAACTTTATTTATAACAGAAGGGGATTCTGCCAGTGGATCTATTACAAAAAGTAGAAATGTTGAACTACAAGCTGTATTTAGTTTGCGAGGAAAGCCGCTAAATAGTTATGGCTTAACAAAAAAAGTAGTATACGAAAATGAGGAGTTTAATTTACTGCAACATGCATTAAATATTGAGGAAAGTATTGAAGATTTGCGATATAACCGAATTGTTGTTGCAACTGATGCAGACGTTGATGGAATGCACATCCGTTTATTATTATTAACCTTCTTTTTGCAATTTTTTCCAGATTTGGCTAAAAACGGGCATTTATACATCTTGGAAACCCCATTGTTTAGAGTTAGAAATAAACAAAAAACTATCTATTGTTATACAGATCAGGAGCGGCAAGATGCTATCAGGCAGTTGGGGGTAAGACCAGAAATAACCAGGTTTAAAGGTTTGGGTGAAATATCTCCGGAAGAGTTTGGGTTATTTATAGGCGAAGACATGCGATTGCAACCTGTTGTTTTAAATCCTGATTTACCTATCCAAAAAATGTTAGAATATTACATGGGTAAGAATACCATGGATAGACAGGCATTTATTATTGATAATCTTCGCATTGAAAAAGATACTTTAGTGGAGGCTGAGTTAGAGGATGAATTAATTTAAGCGCTCTGCACCAGCGTAAATATTAAACTTTTCTGCCTTTACAAATCCAACTAGGCTTATGTTAAACTTAATCGCAGTTTCTATTGCTAAACTGCTGGGAGCACCTACCGAAACAACAAGCGGTATTTGAGCCATGGCAGCTTTTTGCAATAATTCAAAACTGGCTCTTCCACTCAGCATTAATATGCTTTTTTCCAATACATTTGTTGATAATCCCAATGCTGCACCAATTAGTTTGTCTAAAGCATTATGTCTTCCAACATCCTCTCTACTTAGCATTAAATTCCCATTTAAATCAAAAAGCCCACAACCATGCAAGCCACCCGTATATTTAAATACTTGCTGATGATTTTGTAGCTTCTCAGGCAAGGATAAAATAAGAGAAGATTGAATATTAAACTGTTGAACAACCTTCTTGTCGCATTGCTGAAATACTGCATCAATACTGGCTTTTCCGCAAACGCCACAGCTAGATGTTGTATAAAAATTTCTTTGTAAAACAGATTCATTAAACGAAATATAGTCTTTCAGTTCAACTCTGATAACATTATAATTATTTTCTTGAGTATTCGCTTCTGTGCAGTATTGTATGCTTAAAATTTCATCAACAGAGGAAATAATTCCTTCCGTGAATAAGAATCCAATTGCTAATTCAAAATCATGACCAGGAGTGCGCATGGTAACAGAAATTCGCTTTTGAATTCTTTGTTGGGTCGAACCAAAACCCAAACGAATTTCTAAAGGTTCTTCAACAGCTACTAAATCTTCTGTGTAAATATAATCCTTGTGTTCAAATCTTTTTAATTGAACAGCAGATACAGCCGGTTTTTGCATGCTTATTTTACAATAAAACTTTGACTAAACTTTATTTGCTCATCTTCATAAACTATAAAGAATAAACCAGCACCAAAAGTGCTCGTTTCAACTTTTAGCTCCTTATCAAAATTGTCAAACTTAGTTTCCTTGATTATTTTACCGAGCTTATCGCAAATTTTTATTGTGCCAGGAGAATGCTTTTCTGGCAAAAGAATATGTAATAGCTGATCAGTTGGGTTAGGAAAAATTGTTAAGTGGCCAGCGTGATCTAATTTTAATTCATTTGTATTCGCTTTAATGTCTTTATATCCAAAGGCATATTCACCCAATTTTAACTGGTTGACCCAAAATCTACCAATTTTATCAGTTTTATTTGGACCAGGTTGAAAAGTTAAATCAGTTTCTACTGTAAAAGCAGTATTAGAATTAGGTCTATATAATAAAACCAAACTATCTTCTGAACCAACAATAAGTTCATTATCTAAAAATCCAGCGTTTTTAGCAGCAGGGGTGGTGCCATCATAATTAAAAAAAGCTGTGGCACTGAAATTACTTGAATTGAAAATTCCATTTACTTTCCAAAAGCGTTCGCGCGATAGTCGGATTCCTTTGGGTAGGGTATCATTTATCCATGTATTGGGTTCAGCAAAATGATGCTCCACATAAATGAATGCAGAATCAGTTATATTTTTAACAGTGAAGGTTAGTAGGGCATTGCTAAAAGTTTTTAATCCGGTAGTTTTTATCCATTCTTTTTGGAAAGTTTTTCCCAAAGCAATCTTATTATCTTCGTTTAGCGTTACAAAGGCAATATTTTTACTTTGTTCTGGTGTTAGATTTACATTTTTAGAAGCAAAACCGGTCCAATCAGTTTCGAGAGAAACCGGAATAGTAAGACTGCTACCGTTAGTGTAATAAATTTTAAGATTAGGTTCAGCCAGTTTGATGAGATGCGTTTTATGTCTTCTTAATTGCTGTGTAGTGAGCAGGAATTTTTTATTTGTTGCATTAGATTCAATTTGTTCAACAAAATTTAAAACTTGAATATCATGATCGCCAGGATCGTAAATCCAAGTTTTAAAAAAATCAAGCATGTCAATTTTAGAATATCCACTAAAATAATCCATTAAATTAAAGGAAATTACATCGCTAAACTTTAAAGAATTTAGATAGTTTTTACAAGCAGTAAAGAAGGCCGAATCGCCCATCATATTTCTCAAAGTATGCACCATTAATCCTCCTTTTGTGTATACGTGGGTTCCGTAAGTATTTGCTAATGGAACACCAGATACTGGCAAAAATCCGTCATCTCTAGCATGTGCCCATCGTAAAGATTCAAAAAGTTCGGAAGCTATTTTATCATTGTAAGCATTTTTCCCATATGCGCATTCTAAAAACAAGGCTTCGCAATAACTTGCCCAGCCTTCATTTAACCACATATCTCCGGCAATTCTGGTTGTAACTAAATTGCCCCACCAACTGTGAGCTAATTCATGCGCCATTAAGGTTTCGTAATTACCTGAACCATCTATGGCATAAAGTGGGTAAGAAATATTGCATGCATGTTCCATGGCACCTGCATTAAAAGGCACTCCAACATAGCCAATGCGACCAAATAAATAAGGTCCAAACCTTTCTTCAAAACACTGTATTGCTTGATTTAATCTAAAAAACGATGCCATTGCTTTGGCTGTATCTGCTATTGAAACGGCTAATTGAATTGGGATTTCTCGATTCAATCCAAGGTATTTACTATTTACCAAAACGTATTTGCTTACCGCTACATTCGCTAAGTAACTCGGAATGGTTTGATTTAAACGCCAATGCCAGGTTATACTTCCATCCACATTGGTGCTTGCAGGCTCCTGCATACCACTGCAAACTGCCATAAAATTTGAATCTGTAGTTACATGGAATTCGTAGCTTGCCCGATCAGTAAAATTATCATTACACGGAAACCAGCATCTTCCGAAATTAGGTGGATTGGAAGCCATCCCTACACCCATATTAAATGCATGATTTCCAGAAAAGTAAAAGCCTCCCCACTTTGCATCCTTGCTTGGAGATCCATGATAAAAAATTTGCAGTTTAATGGAATCTTGCTGATAATATTCTTTGTCTAAATGAATACTGATGGTAGAGTCTGTTTGAAAAAATTTAGATATAACCTGATTACATAAAACTGAGTCTACATTGAGTTTTAATAAATCTAGCGTAACTACCTGTAAAGCATTGAAATTTGGAATTGCTTGTAGGGTGGCAACTCCAGAAATTTGCTTTTTTTCAATATTTCGGATGCTGAGTGAAAGATTATAATGAGTAATATTCACAGAATCAATTCGATTTGCACTAGCAGTTTGCAGAAATACTCCCCAAATAAGCAGTACTAATAATGGATTATTTTTATTCTTCATGCGGAATCAAATATAAGCTAAAAAAATGAGCAATTTCTTATCCACAAATCTGACTTTTTTTGTGGGAATTTTATTATTCAAATTAGCTCTTAATACTATATTTTGCAATGTTTTGTTATGGGATACTATTGAAGAGTGCTTTCTAATTTAGTACCCCAATTTAAAAAATAAATTACCTGATTATGGCAGAAGATAGAATAATACAAATTAACATCGAGGATGAAATGAAAACCGCGTACATCGATTATTCGATGTCGGTAATTGTAAGTAGGGCTTTACCAGATGTAAGGGATGGTTTAAAACCTGTACATCGCAGGGTTTTGTACGGGATGACTGAATTGGGTTTAGCTTCCAACCGTGCTTATAAAAAGTCTGCACGTATTGTGGGTGAGGTTTTGGGTAAATATCACCCACATGGAGATTCATCTGTTTACGATACAATGGTTCGTATGGCACAAGAGTGGAATATGCGCTACATGCTAGTTGATGGACAAGGAAACTTTGGATCTGTTGATGGTGATCCACCAGCAGCAATGCGTTATACTGAGGCTCGTTTGCGTAAAATGGCCGAAGAATTATTGACTGATATTGATAAAAATACAGTTGACTTTCGCCCAAATTTTGATGATAGCTTAACCGAACCAAGTGTTTTGCCTGCAAAGGTGCCAAATTTGTTAATGAATGGCGCAGCTGGTATTGCTGTTGGGATGGCAACGAATATGGCTCCGCATAATTTAACTGAATGTGTAGATGGAATTATTGCCTACATTGATAATAGAGAAATTACTATTGCTGAATTAATGCGTTATATTAAAGCCCCAGATTTTCCAACAGGTGGTATTATCTATGGATATGAAGGAGTTAAAAACGCCTTTGAAACGGGTCGCGGTAGAATTGTAATGCGCGCAAAAGCAGGATTTGAGACATCTAAAACAGGTAAAGATCAAATCGTGGTTAGTGAAATTCCTTATCAAGTTAATAAAGCTACCTTAATTAAGCAAATTGCAGATTTGGTAAACGAAAAAGTAATTGAGGGCATAAGCGATGTTCGTGATGAAAGTGATAGAGAAGGTATGCGCATGGTATTTGACCTGAAGCGCGATGCAGTTCCGAACGTAGTTCTAAATAAATTATTTAAATATAGTCAGCTTCAAACCTCTTTCAGCGTAAACAATGTGGCCTTAGTGAAAGGTAGACCTGAAATGCTGAACTTAAAAGATCTGATTGTGCATTTTGTGGAACACCGTCATGTGGTTGTTATTCGCAGAACTCAATTTGATTTAGAAGAGGCTCAAAAACGTGCTCATATATTAGAAGGTTTATTAATAGCCTTAGATCATTTAGACCAGGTAATTGCATTAATTCGTGCAGCCAGAACTCCAGATGAAGCTAAAAATGGGTTAATGGAAACCTTTAAACTAAGTGATATTCAATCTAAAGCTATATTAGATATGCGTTTGCAGCGCCTAACTGGATTAGAGCGTGATAAAATTAAAGAAGAGTATGCTCAAATTATGGAGTTTATTGCTCGTTTGCAAGAAATTTTAGCCAATGAAAGCATTCGTATGCAAATAATCAAAGACGAACTAATCGAAATGAAGGATAAATACGGCGATGATCGTAGGTCTGTCATTGAAATGGTTGGGAACGAAATGAGTATGGAAGATTTAATTCCAGATGATGAAGTGGTAATCACTATTTCTCATCTTGGATATATGAAACGTACTAGCTTAAATGAATACAGGACACAAGCCCGCGGAGGCAGGGGCAGTAGGGGTGTAGCCAAGCGTCAAGAAGACTTTGTTGAACATATTTTTATGGCTACAAACCATAACTATTTATTGTTATTTACAGAACAAGGTCGTTGTTTCTGGTTACGTGTGTTTGAAATTCCGGAAGGCGAGAAAACAAGTAAGGGTAGGGCCATTCAAAATTTAATAAATATCCCAGTAGAGGATAAGGTGAAAGCTTTCCTGAATGTAAAAACCTTAAGTGACCCAGATTACCTAAATACCTATAATGTAATTATGGTGACCCAAAAAGGTACTATCAAGAAAACCACGTTAGAAGCATACAGCAGACCACGTGCCAATGGAATTAATTCAATGAATGTTCGCGAGGGTGATACCTTGGTTGAAGCTAAATTAACAAATGGAACGAGTGAAATCATTATTGCATCACGTGAAGGGAAAGCAATTAGATTTAATGAAAGTGGTGTTCGTCCGATGGGAAGAAATGCTACGGGTGTTCGATCGATTCGTTTGGCAGATGGAGATGAGGTAATAGGTATGGTATCTATTGAAGATCCAAAACTTACTAATGTATTGGTTGTAAGTGAGAATGGAATGGGCAAACGCACCGAGGTAGAGGCTTATAGAATCACTAAGCGCGGTGGTAAAGGGGTTATGGCCATGAATGTTACTGAAAAAACTGGTAAATTAGTATCTATCAAAGAGGTAGATGATACAAACGATATCATGATTATTAATAAAAGTGGTATAACTATTCGCCTAAGTGTAAGCTCGTTAAGGGTATTAGGTAGGGTAACTCAAGGTGTAAGATTAATAAATATTGGTGGCAAGGATGAAATAGCAAGTGTAGCAAAGATTAATTACATACCTGGAGATGAAGAAGTGGAAGGAGCTGAAGGGGAAATCGAAGACGGGGAAGTAGTAGAAGGTTTCGAAGTGATTGCAGGTACAGACAAGGAAGTTGAAGAAAGCGGACCAGAAATAATAGAAGAAGAAATAGAAGATGAAGATGATATCATAGAAGATGAAGAATAATATGATCACTACTTTTAAAAGCTCCGATAAGCAAAAGTTATCGGAGCTTTTTTTATTTAATGAACCAAATCATTCATAAAAAATCTCTCGTTGAGCCTATATTTGCTCAGAATGGAAATGATACAAAATAGGATTTTCTCACTTGTTATATGGATGACTTTTACGCCATTTTTAGCGATGTCGCAATATGCTCCACAAGCTGGAAATCCTGGTAGTTCTGCGATTCATAGAGATAGTAGTATCATCAAAACATTTGCAAATTTTTACCCAGGTTCCGAAGGTAAAATGATGTTGCGTGGTTGGGTAAATATAAATGATACGAGCCTAGGAAAAGCGAGTGTGGGAAATTTAGATAGCATTTCCTTTACCCCAGACTTTTTTATGGTGAGCTTGGGAGATGGCGGTTCTGTAACGATACAATTGCCAACTGCCATAACAAATGGAATTGGTCCAGATTTTGCAATTTTTGAAAATGGATTTTCATTTAGTAAAGATTCGTTTTTTTTAGAGTTAGCCTTTGTAGAGGTTAGCACAGATGGACAAAAATTTTTTAGATTTCCTGCCTATTCTGAAACCGACACCAATCAACAAATTGGAGCCTTTGGCAGTATACATGCTCATAAAATTCATAATTTAGCTGGTAAATATGTAATGCCGTATGGTGTTCCTTTTGATTTAGAAGACATCAAAAATGAATTAGGTTCAGACCAACAAATCCGATACATCAGATTAATAGATGTTATTGGCAGCATTAATCCCTTATTTGCAAGTAGAGATTTTAATGGACGAATCATCAATGATCCATGGCCAACGCCATTTCCAAGCGGCGGATTTGATCTAACTGGAATTGGTTTTATTCATGGTAATTTTAATCATGTTGATGAAGAATTTGCTCAGCAGTCTGAAATACAAATTTTCCCAAATCCTTTAAATAATTCCTTACCAGTAACTATTAATTCAAATAAAGATTTTTCAACTATTCGAATAAAAGATATTCAGGGAAAAATTAAACAGGAGTTTAATCACGTAAACCAAAATTATTTACAATTGAACCTCAGTGACCTTGAGGTGGGAATATATTTTATTGAAATGAATAGCGAATATGATACATCGCATATTCATAAACTAATCATATATAACTAATCGCATATTCATAAACTAATCATATATAACTAATTGATTTAGTATGTATTTATATGAATTTTAACCTACACTAATTTAACTCATAATTAATATTATGTTAAATAGAATCATTCATTATTCAGTGGTTGCAACTCGTTTATACTGCTAAACTGATTTATAACAATCCCCCTTCTATTAGCTATTTATTAAATATTCGTGTTAGGCAAAAAAAATCCCCGACTTATATGTAGCCGGGGATTTTTCTCAAAATTGAAATTAGCTTATTCAATCGAATCACGTTTTTTCTTAGTTTCCATGGTTTTCTTTTCATCGCCTAAATTGGCATAAACCTGCTGAATACTATATAATATATCTCTCATATACCCATTTTTCTCTTTTTTCTTTTCAGGTGTATCATCTGTCTTTTGTTCAGCCAAGGCTAATGCCTGATTAAAATAATTAAGAGCAACCATTAAGATATCATCTTTTTGCTTTTTCAAAGGATTGTATATTTTATCGTAAGCTGCACCTTGCAATGAATTGGGTATGGCATTCATTTTTTCTACAATATCCGTTGTTTTATTGTTTGTTAAGGCACCAAGATTGTAATAGGCATCAATATAATCTGGATTCAATTCTACCACCTTTTTATAATCTACTTCTGCTTTTGCAGCATATTCTGTTACGCGCTTACCTTGATTATCATACTCCTTTTGTAAATCATCCGCATTCTTAATATACAAAGTCTTTTTAGCAGGTGCTTTTTCAATTTGTGCTTTTTTTCTTGCCGTTGTAACCTGCTCCTTTATACTTTTCCGTTTTTTATTTACATCATTGGCATAATTATCAAATACCGTTCCTCTCACAAACAGCAACATTGGATCATCTGGGTTAATTTCAATCGCGGCGTTTAATTTATCTACTAAAACATCCTGACGGCCCATACTCATGTAAATATTCAATTCTTGGTTAATTAAATCCTTTTCGCTTGGATATTTCCCTCTACCCTGGTCTATGTATTGAAGAGCTGAAGTGGTGTCTGTTTCTTCTAAGAAAATATTAGCCATTTGCATATAAATTATTGGATCATCGTAGTTTAAATCCATTAATTTTTTGAGATATATTTTTGATTTAGCATTATCATTTGACTGCATCGCAGATAAAGCCATGTATAGAAAAATGTTTTTTTCAGAAAGGTTATTTTTCTTTAAATCTTCATTTTTATCGTACGGAATTACGGTTAATACTGTTTCATAATACTTAATAGCTGATTTAAAGTCTTTTTGCTCATATGCAGCAATGCCTTTATTGAAATTCATGAAAGCACTATTCAAAATAGCTTGATCCTTGCAATAATATCCATATTTATTCTTAAGATCTGTTTCAATACATTTAATGCAACCAGTATAAAACTTATCTGCAATATCGGCATCCATCAAATTAGCATATGCAGGGTTTCTATAAATGGTATCTAAAATAGAAACATAATAAAACCAAGCCTTTGCATCTGCCTTTGTATCTGGATGAACAATGGCAAGGTCTATCGATTTTTTAGCATCCTCTACTTCACCATTTCTCAGGTAAATCGCAGCACTTTCTATATTACTTTTTTGTGCCAAAGCGCCTAAACTCATTGCACAAAAAGCGCCCAATACTATTTTTTTAATTGTCATTTTTATCATAAAATTATGTTGAACCTTTATTTTCTCTCGCTAGTTGCTACTTCCACATCTTTGTAATCTATAATTTTATACCCTGCTTTTTCTAGTGGTGCTTTAATTTTATCCTTATCTCCTACCACCAATATGGTCATTTTCTCTGGTTGTAAAATTTCTTTTGCAATGGCATTAATTTCTTCTTTGCTTAGGCTATTGATGATAAGATTTTGCTGACGGATGTAGTCTTTAGGCAATTCAAATTCAATCAAACGTGATAAGAAACTGGCTTTTTGAAAATTAGTTTCATAGCGCAATGCGTCACTTTGCGTGATCGATTTTTTCATAAAGTCTAGCTCTTCACCAGTAATTCCAGTTTTTAAGTAATTATCCATTTCATACATAATTTCCTTTAATGCACTATCAGTTGCTGAGGTTCTAACACCCGTAGCAATTTGATACATTCCCTGTCTATCTTTAAAGCCCATATTAAAAGAACGTATGCCATAGGTAAATCCTTTGTCTTCGCGCAGATTAAGGTTTAATCTACTATTAAAACTTCCACCAAATGGATAGTTCATCGCATTGGTTTTAAAATATTTACCATTCCAATCATATTTCTGACCGAGCATTCCAACCCTAATTTCTGATTGTGCTGCCTTGTATTTGTCTACCAACATCACCTGTTTATTGGTGTTTGTGGTAACATTTGCAACATTTACCACAGGGAAAATAACACCTTTTTTCTTCCAATTTTTAAGGAAAGTTAATTTTTCAAGAATCTCTTTTTCATTTACATCACCAACAATTGTTAAGGTAGCAAAGTCAGGAGCATAAAACTTATCATAATAGGATTGAACATCCTTGATAGACATGCTTTTGATCGATTTTAATGTACCCATTGTAGGTTCAGCTGCAATGGTTTTTCCATAAATCAATCTGGCAAAAGCCAAATCTGCAGTTGAAGCAGCATCATATTTTACTGAATTTACACTTTGGTAGGTCTGAGATTGGTTTAATTTAAAATCTTCTGCTGTAAATTTTGGACGTAATAATTTTTCTTCAACTAATTTTAAGGTAGCATCTAAGTTCTTTTTTACACAAATAATTTGCATAGAATGGCTTTCAGTACCAGCTCCAAAACTTATTGAACTACCTAACTTATCTAATTCATTTTCAAAGGCCTCAGAGCTAAAATTTTCAGATGCTTCTTCCATCATACTTGCTGTTAATGAAGCCAAGCCAGTTTTTGATGGATCACCAACAGCAATATTTCCGCCTTTCATGTTTAATAAAATCGTTACAATGGGTGATTCCTTGGTTTCAGACCCAATTACTTTAATTCCATTATCCCAATTTGCAGCATAGAAGCTAGGGATTTCGGTAGATTTAGCTGAACCAGGTTCAGGTCTTTTACTTCTATCAAAATTATCTACAGGTTTAGTATAGCTTAGGCCTTTATATTCTAATTCAGTTTTAACTGCTTTTCCTGAACTTTGAGTTTCTTTAGTCTCTTCTTTGTTTGCAGCTGCATTAGCTTTTTTAGGGAAAATATTTACAAGGGTATAGTTTTTCCCTTTTATGTATTGACGGAACACCCTCATTACATCCTCTTTACTCACTTTGTTATACCTAGCTAATTCATCAGCCATATTGAAATTACTGGCTAATTTAGGATTACCATGGCTCAAATACCACATTTGACTCAAAATACTAGCCCTACTTGCAACACTCTGCATACTTTGAATAATGCTTGTTTCAAACTGACCTTTTGCTCGGTTTAAGTCATCATCATTAATTCCTTTGGCTTCAAATTCATCTAAGGTAGCCATTAATCCTTTTTCGATATCATTATCACCTTCAAAATTTGGCATAGCCAAAACGATGAGCGAAAACTCTCCTGCCAACTCATAGCTTCCGTTGAATGAGGCTATTTGAATGGCTTTCTCTGGTTTGATAAAATTCTTGTACATAATTGAATTATTACCATTACCCAAAACAAAACCTAAAACATCTAATGGAGCTTCATCTGCATGATATTGTTTTACGGATGGATAGGTAAAAGCATACATAGGTGCAAAAACATCATCTCCGTAATTTACATATTTATTATCAGGTAAACGAACAGCCTCAACCCTTTGGGCGCGCACTTCTGGACCTCTTGGTATAGAACCAAAATATTTTTCAGTCAACTTTACAACATCTTGTGGGGTTACATCTCCAGAAACCACCACGCATGCGTTATTTGGACCATACCAACGCATGAAGAAGTTTTTTAAATCTTCTACACCTACCCTATCTAAATCTTCTAAATAGCCAATGGTAGGCCAGCTGTATGGATGTCCTTCTGGGTATAGTGCAGCATCATTCACTTCACCTCTCTTACCATAAGGTACATTATCTATATTTTGTCCTTTTTCATTTTTTACTGTGGCACGTTGAACTTCAAACTTCTTTTGGGTCACAGAATCCAATAAAAAGCCCATTCTATCTGCCTCCAACCATAAGGCCGTTTCTAAATAATTTGCAGGGAGTGTTTGAAAATAATTAGTTCTATCTCTGTTTGTGGTACCGTTCATTTGCCCACCTGCTCCTTGAACAATTTTAAAATGCTCTTCATCTTTTACATTCAGAGAACCTTGAAACATCATGTGTTCAAAAAAGTGAGCAAATCCAGACTTACCAGGTGTTTCTCTCGCAGAACCTACGTGATAGGTTACTTCAACATGAACAATTGGATCAGAGTGATCTTCATGAACAATTAAGGTTAACCCATTTGGCAAAAGATATTTTTCATAACTAATCTTTAACTCACCAGGGTTGGCACTTACCTTTTCTAGTAAGGTGGTTTTTGCAGGTGCTGTGGTTGTAGCTACTTGTGCATTTATATCATTTACGTTTAAAAGTAATGATAATACCCCAGCAAATAATAAACCTTTCTTCATATTTTTATAATTGGTTTTTTTTGGTTATCTAGATTCATTTGTTTGCTTGCTAAAACACCTGTCTAGCTTATCAAACGTTTGCAATTTAAGCTATTTTAGTGGAGTGCGACAAGTTTTTTTATAAATGGTTTTGAAGTTTTTTAAGAGGATAAATCTTGTATCAGGGAGTTTTGTAATATTATTCACTAATTTAAAAAGATATACACATGAACATTGCATTCTATTAAAAGCTTCTTATTTTCGCCAAACAAGTAAAACACACATCATGAATAAAAGAATATTAGCTGTTACTGCCATCATTTTCACTGCAGCATTTTTACGTTTAATTCCACATGCGCCAAATTTTAGTCCAATTGGAGCCATTGCTATTTTTGGCGGTGCCTTTTTAAATAGAAAGTATTTAGCATTTTTAATTCCATTTTTAGCATTGTTTATTAGTGATATTTTCCTTGGGTTTTATGGTCAAGGCATGTTAGTTACTTATGGCGCCTTTGCTTGCAGTATTTATATTGGCTCAATGCTTAGAAATAGATTAACTTGGTACCATGTAGCCTTTGCTTCTATTAGTTCTTCAGTGGTATTCTTCTTAATTACCAATTTTGTATTTTTTTACCCAGTTTCATTAGGATTGTACACACATGATTTGAGTGGTCTAATTAACTGTTATATGGCTGGTATACCATTTTTTCAAAACACCTTTATCTCTGATTTGATATTTTCAGTTTTACTTTTCGGAAGCTTTTATTTATTAAATGTAAATATTCCTTCCTTACAAACTGAAAAGATTAAGGCCTAAGAGCCTGATAAATAAGTTTTTTATCTGTTAAATCAACGCTCAATTGATACATTTCAGTTGAGCGTTTTTTATTGCGTTTGATCGGAATTCGGTTCAAGCCTTTTTCAAGATCTAAGGTATGTTTCTCTGAAAAATGTTGGTTTACGTACTCGATATTTAGTTTAGCTTTTTGTTTTTGATTTACAAACACAACAAGGTGCAGGATATGATCATCTTTCGCAGTAACATCAACAATACTATCTTGCTTTACAAGAAGCATCGCAGCAGCAAGTTTCAAATCTGGTAAACCATAGCCAATCTGTTTATCAGGATTATTGTATTGATTAGCACTTAAAAGAAGTACTTCTTTAATTTTTTTTGCGGAGCTTTTGGGTGCTATTTGTAACAGTTGTGCTGCGGCGGCGGCAATCAGCGGAGTGGCATAAGAAGTTCCGTTTCCTTCAAAAACTTTGCCATTTGATGCCATCAGGATGGTATTTTTACCCCTTGCAACCAAATCAGGCTTAATTCTTTTATCAGCTGTTGGTCCGATAGAACTAAAGCTAACAGTATTTCCTTTCCTATCCACTGCTCCTATGCTTAATACTTGCTCTCCATCTGCGGGGGCTGTAATTTTTCTCCAAGGATCATTCCCTTCGTTTCCAGCACTAGCAACTACTAATATACCTTTTGAAGAAGCAATTTCTGCGGCCTGGGTAATGATGGTAGTTTTGCCATCTAATTCATTAAATTTATGACCCATAGATTTGTCATCATGCTTGGTATAACCTAAAGAGGAATTAATAATATCTACACCTGCACTATCTGCATACTCTGCAGCAAACAACCATAAATATTCTTCTACTAAAAATTCTGAATTAGGATTTTCTGTTCGTAATAAAATATATTGACTTTTAGCTGCTGAGCCAACAATAAGTCCGGGTTGATAGGAAGCCAGGCAACTCATTACTGCAAGACCATGTTCATCATCTTCGAACACTTCCTCTTCAGCATCTACAAAATCGTAGGTGGCTAAAATTCGTCTTTCATTAAATAAATGTTTAAATGAAGGCAACATATCAAGATTTTTAAATCCTGCATCGAGCACAGCAATAAGCACACCTGAGCCATTAAATCCTTTGCCTAGTAGGTATTCGGAATTAATCTGATGTAATTGCTCATAACTTCTGCCAAGCGCCAATGTATCAAGTAACGTATCCTTATTTGTAAAAACTTGCTCAAGTTGATTGATTTGGTTTTGAAGAGTTCTCTGGCTCAAAAGCCCATCAGACTCAAAAAATTGACATTGACCGGCATAAGTAACCTTTTCAACAAAAGGTAAATGATTTATTTGGGTAAGAATTTCTTTACTATTTACCAATACCAATGCACCATTTAACCACCTACTTTTACCATAAATAACTAATGGCAGGGTACTTAATTGAGCCAAATAAGAACTGTCTGGAGGAAGGTCATTTAGGTTAAGTGGCACCCTATTTCTGGTTCGCCTGTTAATTGCCCTTTCAGAGATATATGAAGCAGGTTGATATAACCTATTCTTAAAATTGGGCTTATCCTTAAAATTAATAAAATAAAAAAATTGCTGAGCCTTTAAGGGTGAACCAATACTCAAAAAAGCGAACAATAAGAATATTATTCTCATGGTTTTATATATGTAATAAGCTTGTAATGAATTTTATATCCATTAATTCCCGAAGCTTGTTTATTCAGGTTAGTATGTTGAAATTCTATCAGTCCAATATTTTTTGCATAGGTACTGCTGGTAAAAACTTCCTCTACAAAATTATTTATATTGGCCTCTAAAACGCTAAGACTCGGTGAATAAATTGAATCGAAAACAGGATGTGATGCAAAAACTTTTTGCCAAGTAAAATTTCTTCTACCCAATGAATTATAGGCATTACCATTCCAAGACTGTGCTTGCCCTACAGGGAAAACTAATTTGATGATCCGCTGATTTTCTATCACCTGTTGAAGATTTTGAGCTGTAGCTAATACAAATGTGCTGCTTCTTGGCTCCCAGCTTTGAGTATTTGGGAATTGGACGCTACGCTTGATAATCCGGTGATTTTCTTCACCTTCAGATTGGGCAATGCCAGCGAATTCTTCTTTTAAAATAAATTGAAAAGTATCTATTTTTTGTGTATTGTCATTGTATGAAATGGAGTCAACTTGATATATTTTAACAATTCCAGAGTCAATCGGAAAATACGAATAGCCCATTTCTAATGCAGTAACTTCTACATCTTTTTTTGAGCATGAACTTATTCCTATTACAAGTAAACTAGCTATTACTAAAAATTTACCAAATCTTATTCTAACCATATCACATTTCAAAACTAGATTGTATCCAACCTCCTCCAATTACATCATTATCTTCATAAAACACAGCACTTTGTCCGGGAGCTATTCCTTTCACAAGAGAATTAAACTCCACTTTCATTCGATTATCTTCCTGATTAATAACAGACAAGGTCCCGGCATCCTTGTATCTAACTTTGGTTAAGGCATCCATAGGTGCAGATAGTTGCGCGTATTTTTGTAGGTTAACGTTTCTTACCCACATTCCATTGCGTTGCAATTCTGATTCTTTACCGAGCACAACGGTGTTGGTTTCCGGTCTTATTTCTAAAACAAACATAGGTTCTCCCAAAGCTATTTCTAGTCCTTTTCTTTGGCCAACAGTGTAAAATGGATAACCTCTATGTTTTCCTAATATTTTCCCTTCTGCATTTACAAACAAACCGCCATCTACCCTTTCTGTAAGGCCTTCTACTTTTCTTTTCAAAAAGCCACGATAGTCGTTATCTGGAACAAAGCAAATTTCATAGCTTTCGCTTTTCTTGGCCAGCTCTGTATAACCTCTATCTATTGCCATTTGCTTGATATCGGTTTTATGGAATCCTCCTAAAGGGAATTTGGTTCGAGCCAAACTCTCTTGACTCAAGCCCCAAAGTACATAGCTTTGATCTTTATTATGATCTAGACCACGACTAACAACAAAACGATTGTTTTCCTCTCTAATTTGCGCATAGTGCCCGGTAGCAATAAATTCGCAATCTAATTGATTTGCACGTTTAAGTAATGCTTCCCATTTAATGTGTGTATTGCATAGTACACAGGGGTTTGGCGTTCTGCCAGCAAGATACTCTTCTATGAAATTATCGATTACAAAATCGCCAAATTCGTCGCGGATATCTAAAATAAGGTGGTGAATACCATTTTGAACTGCAATAGTGCGGGCGTCGTTTATGGAATCCAAACTGCAGCATCCGGTTTCTTTTTTGCCACCACCACTATTCTGGTAATCCCATGTTTTCATGGTTACGCCCACTACTTCGTAGCCTTCTTCGGCTAACATTACGGCTGCCACGGTGCTATCTATACCACCGCTCATGGCCACTAAAATTCTTCCTTTTTTACTCATAATTCAAAACAATAAAGGGTAAATAGCCCTCATGATTGATGTTGCAAATATAGGATTGTTTGTGGATTATTATTCTTTCCAGAGAGAAGGGAACAAGATATAAGCTAATACAATTACTAAAACGTTAAAAATTAACAATACCCCCAAATCTTTCAGTATAAGTGAATTATCTAAACCATCTAAGGCGCGTTTAGAGGCTTTAATAATGATAAGTAGCAAAGGGATAATTACCGGCAAGCTCAAAACCGGCATTAGTAAATTGCTGCCTCCCGCCTTAGAGGAAATAGCTGATAACATGGTAAAGGTGGCAGCAAAACCTATGCAACCCATCATGGTAACCAATAAAAATAAACTAAAGGACTGAATGGGATTGCCCATGAAAATGGCAAATGCACAGATGCATAAAATGGAAAGTAGCACATTTAATATGGCGTTGTAAATAAATTTTGCGAGCAATAGTTGTTGTGGCTGAACCAACATGTGGTAGTATATATTTCTACCCTTACTTTCACCTATAAAACTTTTAGCAATGGCATTAATAGATATAAACAACATAACAACCCAGAACACGCCATTCCAGGTGTTTTGGTTTAATACTTTTACCGATAAATAAACTACAAAAACAGATGATAAAACCTGCAGCAACATGCCATTTAGCGCATAACGCTGCCTCCATTCTATGATTATTTCTTTTTTTAGTAACTGAACAATAGCATTCATTTTAATTAATTTATGAGCAAAACAAATTATTTATCACAGATCGCACTATACCATCCATCAAATTTAGACAAAAACTGCAGCTATGCCTAAAAATTTATCAAGTAACCATATGGGGAATGAAATATTTTGACAGATCGGTTTTGTAAAATAAAATGCCCTATTCCTTTTCCCCTAGTTATTTTATTTTAAATTTGTAAACCCGAACCTAATTTTATCACATGAAAAAAATAGTTATTGCCAATAGAGGAGAGATTGCACTTCGCGTTATGCGCACTGCCAAAGAAATGGGAATAAAAACAGTTGCAGTTTTTAGTGAAGCCGATAGAAAAGCGCTGCATGTGAGGTATGCAGATGAAGCTGTTTGCATAGGTCCGCCACCAAGCAATCAAAGTTATTTATTAGGTGATAAAATAATTGAAGTTGCAAAAAATACTGGTGCAGATGCCATTCATCCTGGCTATGGATTTCTTAGTGAAAATGCTCAATTTGCCAGAAGAGTAAAAGAAGCTGGCCTTATTTTTATTGGCCCTTCTGCTGAAAGTATGGAGGTAATGGGGAGTAAAATTGGTGCTAAGCAAGCTGTAAGTAAGTTTAATGTTCCCTTGGTTCCAGGAACTCAGGAGGCATTGAGAGATATTGTGGAAGCTAGAAACATAGCAAATAACATTGGATATCCTGTTTTGGTTAAGGCTTCTGCAGGAGGTGGTGGCAAAGGGATGCGAGTTGTAAATTCTGAAGAAGAATTTGAAGAGGCAATTAAAATGGCTCAATCTGAAGCTTTAGCCTCTTTTGGAGACGATGCTGTATTTATAGAGAAATTTGTTGGCTCTCCTAAACACATCGAAATTCAATTACTAGGAGACCAGCACGGAAATGTGGTTTATCTATTTGAGAGAGAATGCAGCATTCAGCGTAGACATCAGAAATTGGTTGAGGAAGCTCCAAGCAGCTGTTTAACTCCAGAAATAAGAAAAAAAATGGGTGAAGCAGCTGTGAATGTAGCCAAGGCCTCTAATTATTATGGAGCAGGTACGGTAGAGTTTTTAGTAGACGATGCTCTTAATTTTTATTTTCTTGAAATGAATACCCGTTTGCAGGTTGAACACCCTGTAACCGAACAAATCATCGGACTTGATTTAGTAAAAGAACAAATTAGAATTGCCAGAGGCGAAGTATTAGGATATGCGCAAGAAGACCTTAGAATATTAGGTCATGCCATAGAACTGCGGGTTTGCGCAGAAGATCCGATGAATAACTTTTTACCAGACATTGGAAAATTAATTAGCTATAAAACACCTCAAGGATATGGAGTAAGAGTAGATGATAGTTTTGAGGAAGGTATGGAAATTCCAATTCAATATGACCCTATGATTGCTAAGTTGATTACTTTTGGGTCTAACAGAGAGGAGGCTAGACTTAGAATGATACGTGCTATCAATGATTATCAGATAAGTGGTATAGAGACAACACTCAGTTTTGGTGAATTTGTAATGAAACATCAAGCATTTATTGATGGTGATTTTGATACGAAGTTTATTGAAAAATATTTTGAGCCAGACATGTTAAATAAAAGTATGGAGGCCGCTTCCGCTGTGGCAGCTTTTAGTGCGGGAAATCTTTTTTTTCAAC
This sequence comes from Bacteroidota bacterium, assembly GCA_947459415.1. Lineage (GTDB taxonomy): Bacteria > Bacteroidota > Bacteroidia > UKL13-3 > UKL13-3 > B1. The sequence continues at coordinate 17,816 of CANHDN010000005.1, read as the reverse complement.
AAATAGGTAGTAAGCAAGAAACTAAAAACAACAGTGCAAATAATTGGCAGTTGAAACGTAAACATTAATATCAAGTACTACTTAAGATACAGGCTATCTTCGATTGTGTAAAATCAAACCACAAGCTTTGTGGTATAAGCTTTAAATTTGACTCAAATTTAATAGATTATGTTATTTACTTTCAGAGCAATTTTTGCGCTAGTTACGCTCATATTGTTAAACTTAAACTTGTGTCTAGCTCAGTCTAAAATTATATTAGACAAACAAAACACAGGAGGTTACTGCAATAATTACTTTGATTTGGGTGAAAATGGATTTGCACTCATTTTCAATAAAAATAAAGATGTTGATGAGGGTGTAGGTAAAGAAAGTGTTCTTCAAAATAATATTTATTATTATTCTAAGGACTTATTAAGACGTGCTAATTTTAAAATTAATAGCACCGGACAGTTCAATATTTATTCTTCTAAAAACAATCTCTATACAATTGATAGATTGAGCACAAAATATCAAGTAAAGATGCTTGATTTTTCGGGTAAAGAAGTGGCCTCTAAGAAATTTGATATAGCTGATATAGGACTTAACCAAGATCTAATAAACCGGATACATTTTACAGATTTGGGCAAACTAATAGTTGAAGTATACGATGGTTTGGAGCAATTACATCTTTTTGAAATAGATTTGAATAACAATCAAGATCAATCCTTAAAAGAGATTGATTTGCAATTTCCAAGCCATAATCCCTTAGAGAGCATGGCAGTTTTAGGTGATTGGAGATTAATTACCCAGAGCGCTGGCTTTTATATTTTGGCCAGAAAAGGTGCGAATAAAAATTATGATCCAAATGCCATTGCATATCACATTGCATTTTATGATGAAAATTTCAACTTGTTTAGAGAGTTATTATTAGATAACTTTTTAATGAAAGATGTGCAAATGCTTGGCAAAGAAGCTTCCCTAAGCTTAAATCCTGTTCTGCAAAGTTTTATTGTAAGTTGCAATGTGTTAAAAGCAGGAAAACCTGCTTTTATGGCTGCAGAGTATGTTATGAACACTGAAAATAATGTACTAAAACTTAAATGGTACAAAGAATTTGAAATAATCAATAACCAAAAGTATCAATTTATTCTACAAGATGGAATCTCTGTTGCCGCCCCACCCATTATCTCTCACCGTGGTCCTAAAACCTATCTTAGTTTATACAAAGGAAGACTTAATGTAAATGAAGAGGGTTTAAATCAAATGGTAATGATAGATGCTGAGGGTAAAACAATGATGAATGCAGTTCAAATGGGTAATTTTGAACAATTAAATTTAGATGGATTCTGTGTAGATAATGATAATCTATATAGCAGAATTAAAAGCATGCAAGTAGCAAATGTGCTTAAACCATATTGTGAAATGCAATATGTAAATGTAATTGATCTAGATGTAGATGCATTTGGCAATGAGTTAGTAATTATTTTAAACTATGAGGTAAAAAAAGACCAAGTTTTAATTTACAGGTTCCCTAAAAAGTAATTAAATCTAGTTTGTTTATATCATCATGAGTAATGACTCACAGGCTATCAAGTTCGTGAAAGAATAATAATTGTATCAATTTGGTAAAAATGCCTCAGAAAATTCTGAGTCATTTTTATTTTATGACAAACCGAATTACTTTTGCTATGTTATTAGTATATGCAACCAACCATTAATAAAGCACAAGACAAACCGTTAGAATGCCCGGTGCCTCATAAACAAAGAGGTAAGTTAACTATGTGGTTCAAAAGAATGGGCTTGGTTGGTTTTTTATTCTTTCTGATTAAAGGGCTTTTGTGGCTCCTTATTCCTTTTCTTATTGCTAAAGGAATTCTTTAGTTTGTAAGCAGCGCTTCAGCAAAAATTAAATCTTCCGGGCTTGTAATTTTTATATTTTTATAATCCCCATATACCAAATGTATTTTTCCGCCAACAGCCTCTAATACAGAGGCATCATCTGTAAAGTTATTAGATTCATGGGTATTATTATAAGCAGACTTAATCTCGTTTATTTTAAAAGTTTGCGGTGTCTGAACCAAGAAATAATCAGACCTATTCAAACTTCTGCTACCATCTTCAGTTTGTTTTCTAATAGAATCTTTTAAAGGAATTACGGTTAAGGCATTCCCCATTTTCTCAGCAAGCTCGTATGATTCTTTAATAGTATCTATGGAGATAAGGGGCCTTACACCATCATGAACTGCAACCAACGCATCGCCATCTGGAATAAATTGAAGTCCGTTTTTTACAGATTGAAACCGCGTTTCACCTCCTGTTGCAATTTGATGAGGTAAACTAAAATTGTATTGTTGACATAGCTGATTCCAATAGGCTATTTGATCTTTGGGAAGCACCAAAATAAGATGAATATCTTCTATACTTCTAAAAGCTTTTAGCGTATGCATAAGTATGGGTATTCCCTTTAACAACATAAATTGTTTAGGAATTTCAGACCCCATTCTTAAGCCCTTACCTCCAGCTACTATTAATGCATATTTACTCATCTGATATAAAAATAAAGGCCGAGATATGAGTCTCGGCCAATGTTCTATTAAATAATAATCATGGCGTCACCGTATGCCAAGAATCGATATTTCTTTTTGATTGCCTCATTGTAGGCTTCTTCTAACAGCTCAAAACCTGCAAAAGCAGCCGTAGCCATTAATAAAGTTGATTCTGGTGGGTGAAAATTTGAAATTAGCACATTGGCTATTTTAAAATCGTGAGGAGGAAATAAAAACTTATCAGTCCAACCACTCAATGCATTTAATCTGTCAGCAGAAGAAACAGAGGTTTCAAGCGCCCTCATCACAGAGTTTCCAACTGCAACTATTTTTCTTTTTTCGTTAATGGCATTATTCACAATTTCGGTAGTTTCCGAGGGGATTTCGAAATATTCAGAATCCATTTTATGCTTGGTTAAATCCTCGACTTCTACCGTTCTAAATGATCCTAAGCCATTATGCAAGGTTAATTCAGGAAATCTGATGCCTTTTATTTCTAAACGCATCATTAACTCTCTACTAAAGTGCATACCTGCTGTTGGCGGAATAACAGCACCTACATTTTTAGCAAAAATGGTATTAAACCTATCTTTATCCAACTTTTCAACATCTCTTCCCATGTATTTAGGCAGAGGCATCTCACCCAATTTATCTATTAATTTCCTGAGTTCTTCATCAGAACCATCAAATAAAAAACGAATAGTTCTACCCCTACTGGTTGTATTATCTACAACTTCAGCTACTAAATCATCATTTCCAAAATACAATTTGTTACCTACCCTAATTTTTCTAGCTGGATCCACTAAAACATCCCAAAGTTTCATTTCTTTGTTCAGTTCTCTTAATAGAAAAACTTCAATTTTAGCACCTGTTTTTTCTTTGCTTCCATATAAACGGGCTGGAAAAACTTTAGTATTATTTAAAACCATTACATCTCCATCATTGAACATTCCAAGGATATCAGAGAATTTTTTGTGTTCAATTTTACCAGTTGCTCTGTTAATAACCATTAACTTAGATTCATCTCTTGCATCTGTAGGGTGTTTAGCGATGAGTGATTCGTTGAAGGCAAATTTAAATTGTGATAATTTCATTGTATCGTTACAGATTAGTATAGTTTTTTCGGTCTGAACCCAAAAAATAAATGTGCAAAATTTGGACTAATACCTAAAAAACAATTGCAAATCTACGCTCGATTTAAGCGAAACCGACAGTGAGTTAAAATTATTTATTTAAATTGCTAAAAACCTGTAATTTACAAATAAAAAAGCCTCCTATTTTTAAAAACAGGAGGCTTTTTACAATGACATTTAGGCTTATTTTTCTAAACCTTTAATTATTTTTTGATTTAATAATTGAGCTTGAGCTTTGGCCTCATCTCCCCCATTAATGCTTATTTTTTGAATATTCTTAAGTTGGGTTAAAGCTGCAGCCTGAGAAATAGCATCATAATTTTTATTGTTTACAATATCTAGCAACATATCTACATATGCATCTTGTAAATTAAATCTTTGAGTTGGCACCGCACCATTATCTCCTTTAACGATAGCATTAGTTAAATCAGTGAACATGGCCAAAACAGAATACGAATTTCCGTACAAGCGAGAATTACTCATTCTTTTAAGAACAGTTGGATTACTTAAATGAGAAAGGATAATACTTTGAAAACCTAAAATGCGTTCGTTGATTTTTGGGTCTTCGGTGCTGCTAAAGAAACCAAAGCCTCTGCGCTGACTTTGTAAATAAGGATATAAATTACTCTGAAATCCAAATGAATTAGCTGCAAAGGCAAATTGAGCTATGGCATTCATGGCTCTTTTCTGATCATATACAGAAACAGGAATATATGCTTTTCCTTCTCCTGGCTGACCAACAAATGCTCTGTTTACATATACGCCACCAATATATTTTACAATTACATTGGCTTGTTGAAAATACTCATTTAAAAGGACTGAATGCGCTTGCTTTAACTCTTGATAGCTTTGATTAGGTTTGGTATATTTATCTTTAATTTTACCCATTAAATCAAGGCTTAATTGCATGCGCTCTATACCATAAGCAATGGCATCCCCACTTAAATCATTTACGTTTACTCTTGGGTCTATTCCACTACTAGAGCCTCTCATATCATCCGCATCGTTGCCAAAAATTAATAAGGTATCGTTTGCACGAGAAAGTAATTTTATTTGTCTTTCTGCTTCCAATTTTGGGTCAGACAAAGAGGGTGAATAACCAAATTCTATGGCCCATAAATCGTATGGACCCGGACGAGTCGTAAAGTAATCGCCTTGCTTGTTTTTATCTTTAGCGATATTGGCGGCAGGATAATCCATAACAGAGGCAATTAATCCAATTTCGCGGGTAATGTTTTTATTGTGAATTTGGTTTGGTTTTAGCATCTGACTGGCTTTCATGTTGTGATTTAAGCCAAGTGTGTGACCCATTTCGTGCAATACAAGATAGTAAAGCGACTGCTTCATGTAATCGCGTTTTTCTATTTCATTTAAGCCTTGAACTGTTAAAACTTGATTGCCAAACAAAGTAGACTGATGCAAATGATCGTGCGCATCACAAAAGTTTTTGAAACTATTGTTTCCAATTTCAGCATTCATTCCTTCCGAAACAAACAGCTTTTCCTGACGCAATCTGTTCGTAACAAAAATATATTCTAGCATGATATCTGCACCTAAAATTTGGCCGGTTCTAGGATCCACAAAGCTAGGTCCATACCCGCCAAAAGGAGGTTGCGGAGAACTTGTCCAACGCAATACATTATACCTAATATCACCTGCATCCCAATCAGCGGTATCAGGCTGTTCTTTTACCACAACTGCATTTTTAAAGCCTGCTTTTTCGAAGGCAATATTCCATTTTTCACCTGCTTCTTTAATGGTAGCTCTAAACTCGTGAGGGGTGGTATTTTCAATCCACCAAACAATAGGCTCAACCGGTTCTGAAATAGCTGCATTAGGATCTTTTTTTACCAAGTGCCAGCGGTGAATTAAGTCTTTGTAAGCAACGGCTTGCGTGCTAGTCATGTCTTCTACTTGTTCACTAAAATAACCAATTCGAGGATCGTCTGCTCTAGGCTCAAAAGTGTTATTTGGAGCTTCAATTAAGGTATGTTGAACCACAATACTCACAGAGCGAGGATCTGTAACCTCTTTGCCTCCACTACCAAGCGGATTTGCATTATCATATACATACTCAACAATTAAATCTGTATTCTTTTCATAGTTTTTAAGCTGAATAAACTTTGTTTTTTCTTTGCTTAAAGCTCCTAATTGAAATCCCATAGAACCCGGGCGTGCAGAAGGCTTAATTTGCTGCAATGATTCACTCAAGAAAATAGCGCTTGCATCGATTAAAATTTCTCCAGTTTTAGCATCTTCAGCTATAATTTTCTGGCTACTTAAAATGGCATCACTTATGTTTGCTTTAGAGGCTTTGCTTACGGGGTTATTTGGATCGAAATAAAAGTTGGTATTTTTAACTATAAATTCAATTTTATCAAAATGTCGCTTTACGGTAAAAACCTTGTTATCTCTAAAACTTCCCCTAAAATGACCAGCAGCTACTACCCCATCAACCGTATAAGAAAAATAAATATAATCTTTCTCTAATTGATCGGTTTTAAGCACCATAAGTACACTACCCGTTGCGGTATCTTGATACAATGGAAACAAGCCCGCTAGTTTCTTGCTAGACTTAACTTTATCTTTTATGGTAGGCGTTTTGGCTACACTTGATGCTGTTGCAGTTGCAGCGGGCTTTTTCTTTGTTTTTGAGCCTGCACAAGCTCCAACAAGCAAAGCAACAGATGCTCCAACAAGTAAAATTTTCTTCATAGATTTATTAATTTTAAGGCAATAACAGAAATAATATTGAAATTTACCAACAATGCATGATAAAATTTACAATCACATTTATTGAATCAAAACAGTCGTAAAGCAATATAAAATTCATGCATTGACCCTAAATATAAAGCAATTAGACGAAGTGTTTAGTTAATATCTAGGATCGGATTTAGTAGGTAGTTTAGTCATTTTTTCTACCTCTAAAGAATAGAATCCAAACTCTTGCACTACTTTTCCAAGTAATAAGTAAGCACCTCGTCCTGTAAACGGATAGTTAGAAAAGGATTGAGCAAAGTGAGTAGTGTCAAAAAAACTGAATTGAGCATCGTAAAAAGTTCCAAATGCCATATAATCTCCTTTGCTCGTTTTAACACCTTTGGTAGTTACATAAACGCCCACTATCTTAACGGTTTGACCCAAATACTTACTCATATCTGCAGCTAGAATATCTCCGCGATATTCGCTTTGTAATAAATCAAAATCGTTCATGCTTATGGGAAAACCCAATAATTCAATTTCATCATACGCATCTTCAACAGCATGATGTGTAAGTACAGGCAAACTAAATACTGTCTGTTTCTTGGCATCAAGAAATAGTTCTATTGTTTCTTGTATGGGAATTGGACTTGCTTTAGAATGCTTGTAATTACTATTGTTGATAGCTATTTGGTCTGAACCAATATTACGTTCATAAGAATATGCCTGCCACATCAAATGTTTTTTACCCACATTGCAAAACCTAAATGCACCAACTTTAATCAGGATTTTTACCTGTAAAACAGGTATTGGGACTCGCTCTATAAAATCGAACAAGCTTACAAATGGGCCATTCTGAGTGCGTTCATCTAGGATAGCTTGAATAGATTTCTGAGTTAAACTCTCTATATGCGTAAAACCTAAATACACCTCTTGATTACAAATATTGGTACACAAATCTGAATTGTTTATACAAGGTAAATGAACCCTTGCTCCCGTTTTTTGAAGCTCTCGGATATAAACCCAAGTTTGATAAAAACCACCAAAATTATTTATAACAGCCACCATAAACTCCATAGGATAGTACGTTTTAAGAAATAAACTCTGAAAACTTTCTACAGCAAAAGAAGCCGAATGCGCCTTACTAAAAGAATAACCCGCAAAGCTTTCTATTTGCCTCCAAACTTCTTTCGTAAGTTCATCTGAATATCCTTTGGCTTTACAGTTTGAAAAGAACTTATCTACTATTTTTTGAAACTCTGATTTAGACCTGAATTTACCACTCATAGCTCTCCTCAATACATCTGCATCTGCCAAATCTAAATCAGCAAAATGATGACAAACTTTCAGTACATCTTCTTGAAAAACCATTACACCAAATGTTTCTTCTAGCTGCTCTTTCATTACCGGATGCAAATAATTAATTGCATCTGGCTTATGAAAACGTTCAATATAAGCGCGCATCATACCAGATTTAGCCACTCCCGGACGAATAATAGAGCTAGCAGCCACCAAATGAATATACGTGTCGCAATGAAGTTTTTTCAAGAGCCCACGCATGGCTGGACTCTCAATATAAAAACAACCAATAGAATTTGCTTGTTTAAGTTGTTCTTTTATGAGCGGATCTGTTTTAAAACTTTGCACATCATGCACGTCTACCCTAATCCGTTTGTTTTTCCAAACAAGGTCTGCAGCATCTTTAATATGTCCAATTCCGCGTTGCGACAAAATGTCAAATTTTTCGAAACCAATATCTTCTGCTATATACATATCCCATTGTACAGTAGGCAGACCAACTGGAGGTAAATCGAGTGCCGAATACTGTACAATGGGCTCTTCAGAAATAAGTACCCCGCCCGCATGTATAGAACGATGATTAGGAAAGTCTTTTAACTGCTCTCCCATTTCTAAAATACGAGCTATTATCGGAGCGCTTCTATCTGCTTTATATGGATAATCAGCCAATATATCAATTTCTCTTTTCGGTAAACCATACACCTTACCCAATTCTCTATACATTGAATTTTGCTTAAACGTAGATATGGTTCCCAGTAAAGCTGTATGATCTCTTCCATAACGTTTAAAGATATACTCATGTACTTGCGGTCTTTCTTTCCAACTATAATCGATATCAAAATCTGGAGGAGAAGTACGTTTAGGATTTAAAAATCGTTCAAAATACAGGTTCAGCTCTATTGGGTCTACATCTGTAATGCGCAAGCAATAAGCCACCACACTATTTGCGCCACTTCCTCTGCCTACGTGATAAAAACCGCGCGACATTGAATACCTTATAATATCCCAAGTAATTAAAAAGTAAGCAGAGAATCCTAGCTTATCTATAATATCTAACTCCTTTTGCACACGCTGCCTTGCCACCTCATTATTAACTCCATACCTATATGTTAAGCCATCGTATGCAAGGGTTTGCAATAATTGTTTGTCATCATAAACAGAAGACGAATACACTTTTTTATTCTTATGTGTTTTAAAATCAAAACTTACACTACACCTATCAACAAAAGCAATAGTGTTGCTTATAATAAAATGGTAATAACGACAAGCATGAATAATATCTGGCTCACTCATTAAATATTCATCTGGCCCGGCTACACTTTGAGCATCAAGTCTACTTAAGAGCACATTGTTATCAATGGCTCTCAAATGAGTGTGTAATATGTAACTACCTGCATTCTTATAGGTAACAGGTTGTTGTAAAATAAGCTTATTCTTAATCTTGTTTACATCTAAACGAGCCAACTTATTCAACTCAGACAAGCGTACTCCAATAAGCTCATGGTTATTCAAAATAGTTGGATAGTTACTCAAAGGGTAAATAATGTACGCATTCTCTAGCTGCGATATTCTATCTGCATACGCTACACCATATAAATTGTGTTCAGACAGAAGCCTATTTATTTCTGCTATACCATGTGTATTTTTAGCAATGGCTGTAAATAATAAGCAATTAGCTTCTCTGAACTCTATGCCCACTATGGGTTTTATACCCTGTTGTTCGCAGCATTTTACAAATTCAAACATGCCTGTCGAACAATTTATATCTGTAATTCCTAGCGAACTTAAGCCAAGCATTTTGGCTTGCTGAACCAACTCTTGCACCGACATAGTGCCGTAGCGCAAGCTATAATAAGTATGTGTATTCCAGATCACAGCGTCTTAATTGTTAATTATATTATCTTTTATATGTTAATAATAATAGCAAAATAAAACAAGCTTGTCAAGGTAAAATAATAATAAATAACTAAAACACTGATTTAAAAGACCTAAATCTTAGCCTCCTTTTCGCACAGCTTTTTTGCCGTACCAATGTTTAATTTGGTCTAAAGCTTGGTAGAGTTTTACCATCTCAACACTGTCTTCAAATAGGTCTATTTGTTGCGCGCCATACACTAGATTACTTACTTTTACGCCAATTAAACGAATGAGTAAACGACGATCGTACAGCTTATGAAGCAGTTCTTTGGCTTTGGCCAAAATTACATGATCGTAAGAGGTATATGACACACGCGTTTGGGCCGTATGCGTTTGAAAATCGGAGTAGCGCAATTTAAGTGTTATCGTAGCACATAAACGATTTTGCTGGCGCATATCAAAGCATACATCTTGCACCATTTTAGAGAGCACTTCATGCAAGAATTTAACATCGGTAGTATCTGTTTCAAAGGTTCGTTCTGAACCAATAGATTTTTGCTCGTGGTATGGCTGAACCAAACGATTATCGATTCCATTAGCCTTTTCCCAAATTTGTTTGCCGTTTTCGCCCATTACTTTTACGAGTAATTCTGGCGGCATATTGGCTAAGGTTTCTATGTATACAATTCCCATATCCCTCAATGTATGATATGATTTATCTCCAATACCTGGGATTTTTTTGATAGAAAGTGGATTTAAAAATGGTTTTACCAGTGGCGCTGCAACCTCTTTTTCTCCATTGGGCTTAGCCTCTCCTGTTGCAATTTTAGAAACTGTTTTGTTTACAGATAAACCAAAGGAAATAGGCAAACCTGTTTCTTTTATAATGCGCATGCGCAACTCGTGCATCCATTTTTGTGTGCCAAAAAACCGATCCATACCTGTAACATCCAAATAATGCTCGTCTATAGAAGCTTTTTCTACCAAAGGCGCTTCAGATGTTATGACCTCTGTTACTAAATGAGAAAGCCTGCTATATTTATCCATATCACCTCGAATCCAAATGGCTTGCGGACAAATTCTCCTAGCTAATTTACCAGGCATAGCGGCATGAACACCAAATTGGCGTGCTTCATAACTACAACTAGCCACTACCCCCCTGTCAGAAAAACCACCAATTATAACAGGCTTTCCTAATAAAGACGAATTTTCTAAACGCTCAGCAGATACAAAAAAAGTATCCAAATCCATGTGTGCAATCACCCTATCCATTAGTTAACTAAATTAACATTTTAAAGTTAGTTATAATAACTTATTGTGTATAAACAAGCAACTATTTTGTATAAAATCTTATTTTTAAGATAATTTAATTAACTAATACTTGACATTTAAAATATCATTTACTATATTGCAGCAGTAATTAATTGTACAATAATTAATCAAATAAGCTTGCCATGTATTTATCGAGTAACATCAAATTCCTTCGCAAAAGAAAGAATTTAAGCCAGGAAGAAATGGCTATTGCCATAGACTCCAAACGTTCTGTTTTGAATAGTTATGAAAACAATATCGCCTCACCACCCTTAGAAATGGCAATGCGTATTTCAGACTATTTTAGAATAAGCTTAGACACCTTATTACGGATTGACCTCATTAGGCTACCCGAGTACAAAGTAGGAGAATTAGAAAGAGGCTTAGAAGATTACATGAAAGGAAAATACCTGCGCGTAATCGCCACCACTACCAATCACGAAAATGTAGACAATATTGAAATGGTTTCTGAAAAAGCTCGTGCAGGCTATACTTCTGGCTATAGCGACATTCAGTTTATTTCGGAGTTACCTCAATTTAGCCTACCATTTTTAGATAGACGCAAGAAGTATCGTAGCTTCCAAATTAGCGGAGATTCAATGCTACCCATTCAAGATAAAACCTATGTTACGTGCGAATACGTAGAAGATTGGACAAGCTTAAAAGACGGCTTATGTTATGTTATTTTAACCAAAGAAGATGGTATCGTATTTAAGCGCGTTTACAATGATATTGCTAAAAACAAAACCTTAGCCTTGGTATCAAATAATCCCATATACAAACCTTATGAAGTGAAAATTGAAGACGTACTAGAGATCTGGAAATATGTAATGGATCATAGCAAAACATTGGATTGAGGATTCAATCTGATTGATTACAACAAAAAGGCAGCCTCGGCTGCCTTTTTGTTGTATATTATTCGCTGCTAATAACTAATCTACTGGTTTGAAGCGCTGTTCTTCCCTCAATCTGTAAAATATAAAACCCAGGTGGTAAAGAGCCAATATTCATTTGTAACACCTTAGCTTCTCCTACCTGCTCGTAGGCTATTTGTCCGTTTAACTGGTACACTACAACCCTTTCTAAAACCTCATTAGATTCTATAAACAATTTATCTTGTACCGGATTAGGATAAACTAAAATTTGAGCTTTTGCATGCATTTCGGTTACAGAAGCTGGGATGATTCGGGTGCTTAATTTTTTCCAATCATAGAATGCGTATACAGGGAAATGGTCGGATGTATTATTACTGAAATTACTCACGTAATCGCTGGCATTATCAAACACCTTTGCACTTCCTTTCATGTAAAACGAATCTAATGTTTTACTTTGCATAATATGATCTATCATACTGGTATTAAATGCATAGCTAGATTTTCCAGCATCTGTTAACTCTTTGCTTGGAAAGGTATATTTAGCCGTTAATAAGCCAGCGTAAGGAGTTGGCAAGGCATTGTAAATCGATACGTCTAGGTCGTCATTCCAATCGCCAAGCACTACAAATTTTTTACCCGCTAAAGTTGTTTCTACATATAACTTCAATGCATTTGCAGCATTTTGTCGGCGCGTGTATGACTCAAATCTGCCTGCATCTGTGCTTTCTGTTTGAGCTTTCATGTGAATTACCAATAAAAAGATAGTATCTGTTTTTGAACCACCAACAGTTCTAAGACATACCTGCAAGGGGGCACGAGAAGCAAAAGCGTAATTGTCGGAGGAGTTTAAGGGTATATTTAAAGACAAATCAGGAATTATCTCAAACATGCTTTTGCGCCAGAATAATGCTGTTTTCTGTGTTTGGGAAAAATCAGATATGAAGCCATCATATTTTGCTCCTAACGCTGTGCTTAGATTGGCAAATGTACTTGGGCTGCTTACTTCTTGCAGCGCAAAAATATCTAATTCTGTTTTATTCATTAATGCTAATACGTTATTGTATTGCAATATTTCATCCGACGGACCATTTGTAGTGTTACCCAACCACTCGACATTCCATGTGGCAATATCTAATAATGTATCACTACCTAATTTAGGAAAATTCTGTGCATTTAAGCACACATTTAGACTCAGCGCAACCATTAAAAGCGCCACACGTGATTTTCTAATATACGTTTTAAGATCAATTTTTTGCTTCATCACTTAAGAATTAATTTTATTTTTTCCCAATAACCAGACATATGCGAAGGTGCCAAATAGTATAGTAAATACTGCTTGAAAGCCATGAATAATTAGCGCTATTGCATTGGCAATTACATTCCCTATACCCAATAACATTAAGGCCTTACTAACAACAAAATGATAGGCGCCTGCAGAACCCGCCTGAATGGGTAAAGTTCTTGCAATTACTCCCAATACCATAACCAAATACGCTTCATACATGCTTAATTCACTTGATTCTTGAAATAAGAAAAACCACAGATACGTCATCAAATAGAAGCCTAACCAAATGACGCATGTATGAAAAAGAAACCACCCCTTATTTTTCATGTAGCATAATTCCTTAAATACTTTCATAAAGTCTTGAGACCATCTACTAATACTGTTTTTTCTATTTTTTACCCATAGGTAAAAAATGAAACCAGCTATTAGAATCATTAGAATAATTATTAATTTATTTTTAGTTAAAAAATCTACTCCATTTGTAAATTCATTTAAAAAAGATCCTTGCTGCAGCATTTCTAATATAAATGCTGTAGTTAGTATTAAAATCAGGCTTAATATATCTACTATTCGCTCAAAAACAATAGTTGATACACTCAGGTGCATTGGTGTACTAAGCCATTTTTTTAAGACAATAGCCCTAGTAAACTCTCCTAATCGAGGTACTACAAAGTTAACTAAATAACCGCTTGCGAGCGATGCTAAAAGGAAATTGGCTGGTAGCTTCTCTCCTGTTGCTTCAAATAATAATTGCCACCTTTTAACCCTTGATAAATACACCAGCAACGACACAAAAAAAACTGGCACTACAGAAACATAATTGCCAGTTTTAAGAACTTTTAATAGCGAATCTATATCTACCTTCTGAAAACTAAGATAGATCAGAACTACGCCAATACATGCAAATAATATAGATTGTAAAACGATGCTTTTGGCCTTCATTTTACTTTATTTTGTATAGATTTAACTGATAAGCCATATCAGAAAAAATTAGCCAATTATCTCCCTCATTAAATAAATCCCCAATTGCAAACTTTCCTGTTGTTTGTATTGGAAATGGAGAATAGGTTTCGCCATTCATTTGTATTACATGTATGGTTTTATTGTCTTTCTCTTGATATACTATTTTAGCGCTTTCTCCTAATTGGAGGTATTCTACTTTTGTTATTTTAGCATTGGTTAAAGTTTTGTTAAACAAGCTATTTCCAGCCTCATTTTGCAGCAATACTTGCGATTCGTTATAAAATAAAAATTCAGGTTTATAACTGGAATTATACACTGTTTTAAAGTTCATATTGCCAGATAGCGGCCTCTTTACAATACTTGGCTTCTTTGAAGCTGCATATATTATTTTAAAGAAGTTATTTGAATCTATTCCACTAATTATAAATGATGTAGTATCTATTGATGTTATGGTAACCTGATTAAATCTATATTGGCTATCTAATAATATTTGGGCATTTTTCTTTGCCTCTTTATCCATAAATTGAATGCTTCCTTTTTCGTTTAAATACCAATAAACTTGACTACCCTTGTAAAAGAAATTGCCAATGCTAGATTTAAGATTTGGCCATACCTCTCTGGGATTCCAATAAGTTAATGGCCTGCCCTGACCATTAAAAGCAGTTATTTTATAAAATTGCCCCGATGCAAATATTTGATAATTTTTATCTTCATAAGGATCAAATACACTTACTGGATATTTTGTCCCTGTTGGTATCCATGCCGGCCAACCCTGACAATTGGTTCCATCGTCTTGTATCACATAAATTTGACGCGCTGTATTAAATAGCCATTGTCTTTTACCATTTTTAAATAAATCTAACTCCTTTACCGTTGAAATAATTTCACCATCTATTTCTTTCTTCCAAAGGATCACGCCATCCCTATCTATTGCATAGAGAGAATTACCTCTAACTTGAGCCAAAATAATTTGAGCGCCCAAACTATAGTTCATTAATATTTGCGGTTCACTTATTAATGCTGAATCTAACTGTATTGCCCATATTTGCTCTGTTTTTTCAGTTTTTGCGACATTAAACTGCGCAAAAACTTGCGTGGCAAAAATCTTATCATTGCTTCCTGCAAATTGAATCCCTATGTGATCCACCTTTTTTATCAAACCCAAATTTTGGTTAATCAAACTAAACCACTCATTATTTACAAAATGCAATGCATATTTTGCAGCATGAGATGGATGTATATAGATTTCTAAATTACTATTGGGGGATAATTTTTTTTCAAATGATTGATAGCTTTCATTTTTACTCAGGAGTTTTTCATTTTCCCAGCTATTTTTTAAACTTTGTAAAGTTTTTACATTATTTGTAAAGAAAAAGTATTTACCTTTTTGTGTGTAATATTTGATATCATAGGTACTCAAAAGGTCTGTATAAAAATATTTAAACACGCCTGCAATTGGAGCCTGCAAAAACGAGCTTGATACACTATCATTAGTTATATGTAAGCTATCCATTAACTTAAATTTAGCTTGCATATTAATAAGTAAATCTGATAAACTTTTCTCATTCAATGCTTCCAAAGCAATTACATAGCTGCTATCTTTGTTTAAACCTGGCTCATCTAACATGAATATACCCACATGATTGCCCAAATTTTCTTTCATTTGCTTAATAAATGGCATTTTGATGGCATTTTCTAGGCTATCAACATACTTTTGATAAGAGGTATTTAATCCTTTATTGACTAAATACTCTTTCACATTTTTAGCAAAAGATTGGTACCCATTAAAACCTAATGTATAGGCAAAATGAATTTTTTCTGGTAATAAATTTCTAAGTGTATTGTCGATTGGGGCTTGTGCATGTAATAAATCTAAAAATTCAAAGTTTGTTTCATGAGTTTGCGCAGCACCTTTTAACAGTATACCCTCATCTTCCATTGAAATATTATAAATAGATCTTTGAGCAAAATGTGTCAGTATCTCAAATTTTATTGAACTATCTGCAGGAATTACTGTATTTAGTAATTTAGCACAATTAGCATAGTTCATATGCAAATTGAAGCCTTCGCCGCTATTTTTAACGAAAGATAATTTATCGTCCTTTGGAATTTCATTATTTACCTTGTTAATTTTTACTAAGGCGCTTTCAACCAAATTTCCTTGAAAAGAGAAGAGCATTAACTTACTTTTAAAAGCGATGCTAAACTTTAATTTGGTTTTAAAGTCTGTGAAATCATATACATTGTCTTGCAAAAATTTTCTGTTTGTGAAATGATACCTGCCAGGAAAATTTGTCTGAAAAAATTGTAATACCTCTGCTTCATTAACCTCCCGCAATGTCTGAGCTGCCATGAAAAATGCTATTTCATTATTGGGTAACCTATGAAATGAATAAACTGCCTGGCCTTGATTAAACCAATTATTTATGGTTTCATTAGTCTTGATTAAACTATCGTAATAAAATAGCTCATTCATAAATTTCCCCAATCTCTCATGCGTCATAAATTTTGACATAAAATCGAGTGATTTTGCCTTTTTCAGGTGATCTCTGCTTGCATTTGATTCTAAAATAAGCGCATAATTATCAGGCACAATAGTAATTGGGCGTAAATTTTTATCTTCAATTTGATCAAAATATAGATAAATTGCCAAGGCTAATGCTAGGGAAAAAATTAGGCTAATGATACTTAATAACTGTTTGTTCATAATAGACCTTCAAAATTAATTTGCCAATTTTAATTCTAAGCCGTTATTTGTTCACAAGTTTTAAAATAATCTAATGAAGCATACACATCGTAAATATGTAAAAACTGGATTTTTATTAGCGGGTTTTGCTGTTGCTCTGGGGGCCTTTGGCTCACACTGGTTAAAAAAGTTATTAGACGAACAATCATTAAATACATTTGAAATAGGCATAAGATATCAAATGATTCATGCCTTATCTTTAATTATATTAGGCTTGAACCATAGAAAATTTAACGAAACAAAGTTGAATATTGCCTTGTGGATGATGATTTTAGGAATAATACTCTTCTCAGGCAGCCTATATCTTTTGGCTACCAGAAATCTATGGGGAAATGAGTCATTTAGCTTTATAGGCGCGATAACGCCATTAGGTGGACTATTATTTATACTATCTTGGTTAATTTTGTTTTTTAGTGGATTTTCAAACTCAGAAAAACACAACACTGAAAAAGAGGATTTTGAGGAAGTTAAAGAAAAAAAAAGACATCGTTCAAGAAAATCAACAGACAATCCAACTGAATAAATATACACAATCATCTTAAAATGCTTTCAAATGTGGATTGATTACTTATTTTCGCAACAAAATTTTAAATAATAATGAATATTCATGAATACCAAGCCAAGCAGATTTTAAAGTCATTTGGCGTTGCCGTTCAGGAAGGCATAGTTGCCGAAACTGCTGACGAAGCCCATGCGGCGGCTTTAAAACTTAAAGAACAATTTGGAAGTGACTTTGTGGTAGTAAAAGCCCAAATTCATGCAGGTGGTCGCGGAAAAGGTAGTATTATAGGCAAAGAACAA
The DNA here is from genome assembly GCA_947459415.1 of Bacteroidota bacterium. Taxonomy (GTDB): domain Bacteria; phylum Bacteroidota; class Bacteroidia; order UKL13-3; family UKL13-3; genus B1. Next base: position 321 of record CANHDN010000005.1, on the reverse strand, counting down.
AGAGGTGTTGCCGTTGCTAAAAATGCCGAAAAAGCTAAAGAAATTGCTGGAAATATTCTCGGGGGAACATTGGTAACCATTCAAACTGGTCCGAAAGGTAAATTAGTAAGTAAAGTATTAGTTGCACAAGATGTATATTACCCAGGAGTTGCTGAACCAAAAGAATATTACATGAGTGTAATGCTCGACCGAAGCCAAGGTAAAAACATCATCGTTTATTCAACCGAGGGTGGTATGGATATTGAACATGTTGCAGAACATACTCCACACTTAATTCATAAAGAAACAGTTGATCCAAAGGTAGGTCTGCAAGGTTTTCAA
>CANHDN010000004.1 GCA_947459415.1 Bacteroidota bacterium | reverse complement strand
GCATATTTCTTGTACTTCGCTTGTACTCTTGGAATCAAGATCTCAACGATATCTTTTTTGATCTTCGCTAACATCTTACCTTCTGCATCAAAATCATCGTGCTGTGTAGATACTACAATCGCATCAATTCTTACTGGTTGGTTTTGATCATTGTACTCTAAAGTTACCTGAGACTTTGCGTCAGGTCTTAAATATTTAATCGCCTTATTCTCTCTTCTTAATGCAGCCAACTCAATTAAGATCTTGTGTGCTAAGTCCAAAGCCAATGGCATATAATCTTCCGTCTCGTTGGTTGCATAACCAAACATCATCCCTTGGTCACCTGCTCCTTGCTCTTCTTTTTTCTTTCTGTCCACCCCTTGGTTGATATCCGCTGATTGCTCGTGAATAGCAGATAAAATACCACAGCTATTCGCTTCAAACATATATTCACTCTTGGTGTAACCAATCTTTCTGATTACCCCTCTTGCAATTTCTTGCACATCTAAATATGCTTTTGACTTTACTTCACCAGCCAATACTACCTGACCTGTTGTTACCAAAGTCTCACATGCCACTTTGGATTGTGGATCGAAAGCTAAAAAATTATCAATTAAAGCGTCAGATATCTGATCCGCTACTTTGTCTGGATGTCCTTCAGAAACACTCTCTGAGGTAAATAAATAAGGCATATTGTATTATTTAGATGAATTTTTAAAGTGCAAATATATTAAAAAATTTAATATTTATAAAATGAAAGAATTGTTTTGATTAATTCTGTCTTAGAATTAATAGGTAATTATTTATTTATATATAGCACGTTTGATTTTTTTATTAGACACAATGTAATTTATGTATATACTTTAAGTGTTGAGAGGAAGTTTAAATAAACTAACAACGTTAGAGATTATATTGATTATAAATTAGGTATTTTCAAAATAATACTTTTTTACCTTGGGATTAAGAAATTAATTTAATAAGAACGTTTGTTGATAAAGGATTATCATCGGCTATATTATAAACCCCAGATGAATTTTTATCATTTTCAATTAATTCGTGTATTATAATACAAAGATTGTCAATACTGCAAAATGATTGTTTATAATTAAATGCTCCAACTGGCCTTGGAAAGTTTGTATTTACAATTTTAAATTATAAATTCAGATTCCCTTTATTCCGGAGCCATGAATCAGACAAAGACTTAAAATTTAAACTTTTTTCTCTATTGAAAATTGATTACTAAAATATATTATTCAGTAGGTAATTCCCTCTTCCCATAATGTATAATTGGACTAGGTATATATTCTTCAGTTAGCTCACTACACAACTTATCAGCTATGACTTTTACTGAACTCAAAGTTATAAATTATATAGCATCAGATTTAAGAAAATTGTCAAATACAAGCTTGGTTAATTCAGTATTGTCTTTATAATACCTCTATATTAGAAGTGTTTTTTAGATCATGAGCTTTGCTTGCAAATTGCAGAACTATGTCCTGATTAATTTGAATTTTATCGTTCTTTGAAAATTTGTAAAATTCGAACTATTTTATTAAAATAGTTTATAATATTTTTCCCGACAAATCCCGAAGATCCAGTTATAAATATACTTTCCATTAACAATTTTCAAATAATTTTATATACTGACTAATAACTTTATCTTTTGTATAAAATTTATGTATTATTTCATAACCATTTTGAGCTAATTCATATTTTTTACTTTCGTTATTTGCTAACTCAATTATCGAATTAACAAAACCTTCATTACGATTATTTGTAATCAATATAGAACAATTCAAATTATTTAAGAAATTATACAAAGGCGTATTCTCACCTGTAATTACAATCATTGGTTTTGCACAAGCCATTATTGTATATACTTTTGAAGGAAAACCTTCTTGTTCCATTTTTTTACTAATAGATATAAAATGAATATCAGCAAATGCATTTATAATAGGCATTAATTCTCTATCCTGATAGGGTAAAATTTTAATATTGGTGAGACTGTGTTTTTCTACTTCTTGTAATAAATATTCTTTTTTTACACCTTCTCCTATAATCCAAAATTCAATGTTAGAATCTATAAGTTTTTTTGCAGCATATAATACTGGCTCCCAATCTTGATAAAATCCAATATTTCCTGCATATAATAATCGAACTTTATGTGGGTCTATTGTATATGGTTTAGGGAATTCTATTTCCTTGGATATTGGCTTGTATAATTTCGTATCAACAAAATTGGGTACTATTTTCAGCTTATCTTTTTCAAAAAATCTATCAACAATTTGGTCATGGAATTTTTGATCAATCGTAATTACCGCAGTTGCATGGTTATAAACATATTTTTCTAACCACTTTAAAGACTTGATGAGTAGGCTTGATTTAAGTGCTCCATTTTTAATTAATAAGTCAGGATATATTTCTTGAACATTATATATAAATTTAGCTCTATTCTTTTTTGCAATTAATATTGAAACAAGTCCAATGCTTAAAGGAGGAGAAGGACTTAGTACAAAATTTACACTTTTTATCGAAAGCCCTATAATGAGAGATAAAAAATGCCAGTATATGAAAGAAAATATTCTTATAATAGTACTCTTATATTTCTTTAATGGAACATGAATTACTTTTATTCCATTAAAATCACTTTCATAGAATATGCCAAATAATTTGCTTTTTAAAGGTTGTTTGATTAAAGTACTTTCTATTAAATTATAATGTGGTGTAGTTGTTAAAACCACAACTTCATATCCGGCATTTCTAAAACCTAGAGCTATATCATTATACAAATATGCAGTAGAAACACCATCAGGACTAAATACAATAGAATGTATTAAAATTTTCTTTGTGATCATTCGCCCCAAACTGTTCGTTTAATATAATCTACATAACTAATTATTATTCTTACCACTTTATCAGAAACATTTGGCATTGAATAATCTGCAACTTTTCTAAATGTTCGTTCTTCTCCTATGTGTTGATTTTCCAATTCAATTAAACCTTGCAATATTCTTTCAGGATATAATCCCACCATCATTACAGATGCCTCTTCCATCGCTTCTGGTCTTTCATGTGCCTGTCTGATATTTAAAGCTGGAAAGTTTAATATTGAAGACTCTTCTGATATTGTGCCACTATCTGACAAAACTGCCTTTGCATTCATCTGCAATGCATTATAATCATTAAATCCTAATGGTTTTAAAAGTTGAATATTCTTATGTAATATTATTCCTTTGCCATCGATCATTTTTCTAGTTCTTGGATGCGTACTTACAATAATTGGATAATTATATTTTTCAGCAATCAAATTCAAGCTAGTTATAAGATCTGTAAAATTTGATTCGTTATTAATATTTTCTTCCCTGTGTGCAGATACAATAAAATATTTATATTGTTCAAGGTCTAATCTAGTTAATACATCAGAAATTTTTATAGAATCTAGATAATGATTTAAAACCTCAAACATTGGAGAACCTGTCTTGATTATTCTATCAGCTGATAATCCTTCGCGCAAAAGGTATTCACGGGCAATATCACTATATGTCAAATTTATATCCGAAATATGGTCTACAATTTTTCGATTGGTTTCTTCTGGTACACGTTGATCAAAACATCTATTTCCTGCCTCCATGTGAAAAATAGGTATGTGTCTTTTTTTAGCGGGTATTGCACACAAGCAACTATTAGTATCACCTAATACCAAAAACGCATCAGGCTTTACTTCTTCTAATAGAGGATCAATATTAATGAGAATTTTTCCAATTGTTTCAGTTGCTGTTACTCCAGCGGCATTCAAAAAATAGTCAGGTTTACGGATTTGTAAATCGTCAAAAAATATTTGATTTAATTCATAATCATAATTTTGCCCTGTATGAACAATTATATGCTCAATAGCATTTGAATTATCTAAAGCACTCATTACCCTTGCTAATCTTATAATTTCAGGCCTTGTGCCTACAACTGTCATTACTTTTAAACGCTTATTCATTGTTTAATATTTTTTATACTTTTTCAAAGTAAGTGTCTGGATCATTTGCATCATAAAACTCATTAATCCAAAACATTGTATATAATTCCTCGTCTCCTATATTTTTAATATTGTGCGTATACCAAATTGGCATATCAACATATGCCGGCTCAACTCCAGATAAATAAAAATCATATACTTCAGTTGATCCGATTTTTCTTAATTGAATCAGAGCTTTACCTTTTATTACTGAAAACCTCTCTATTTTCCTAGTATGGAAATGATTACCCCTAGTTATTCCTTTTTTTGTAGTAGAAAAAGAAATTTGACCTCCTGTTTCTAGTCTTATTATCTCAACGAAATTCCCTCTTTCGTCAATATTTTTTTTATACTTAATGGGGAAATGTGTATTCAAATTAAAATATGATCTGAAAGTATTAAAAAGATTTATTTCAAACTGATTGTTGAAACTTGGAATTTGACCGTTTTCAAAATACTTGTTTTTGAAATTAATTAAGAGTTCTAGTATTTCAGAAACCTTATATGTGTCTGTATGCCCAATTGTAACATTAACATTAGTTTCAGTATTGAATAAATCAATGGTTTTTTTTAAAAGATCATTTATATAAATAAGGTTAAGCGTTGCATCAGTTTCAATTTTCGGAGATTCGCAATTTACTAACTGATGACAAAAAGTAGAGACAACTGAATTATAAAATGGCACACCAAAAGCACCAAATACATTAGGAATAACAACTCCATGAAATGTAGCACCTGATTCTTTAGCCCAATTAGCAAATAATTCTCTTGCCACTTTTTTTGAATTTCCAAATGTGTTATTCCTCTCTTCTTGAATAGATGAAGAAAATATAACTTGCCCCCTAAAACCTATTCTTTTAAAAGATTCAATTAATCTTTCAGCCAATCCAACATTTGTATTATAAATTATACTTTCTTCACTATGTCGATTTAGTCCAGCTAAATGAACTATTATATCACATTTTAAAACAAAAGAATCAAGATTTATATCTTCATTAAACCAATCTCTTTTGAATTCAATTAATTGAAATTTATCATTATCGAGTTCTAACGTGCGGCACAGATGCCATCCTATAAACCCATTTGAACCTGTTACACCAACTTTAAACATAATTAATATGGATATTGAATAGCCCCTACTTCTCCTAAAATGTCTTTTCTAATGATTGGAAGCTTTAATAACAACTTTTTCATTCCTTCTACATCTAAAATTGCAGTATTGTGAGAATGGTACTCATTAAGATTTGCAATATCAGGCATACCTTCTGAAAAATATTGTTCATAGTTTAAATCCCTATTATCAGCAGGAATTCTATAGTACTCTCCTAAATCTTCGGCTTTAATCATATCTTCTCTGTTAACAAGAGTTTCGTATAATTTTTCACCATGCCTCGTACCTATTACCTTTATTTGACTTGAAGATTTATATAGTTCTATTAAAGCTTGTGCTAAAGTACCAACAGTTGCAGAAGGTGCTTTTTGAACAAATAAATCACCCTGATTAGCATGCTCAAAAGCATAAAGTACTAAGTCAACTGCATCTTCTAATGTCATCATAAATCGTGTCATGCTTGGATCAGTCAGTGTCAACGCTTTATTTTCTTTTATTTGATCTATGAACAAAGGTATTACCGAACCTCTTGAAGCCATTACATTTCCATATCTTGTTCCACAAAATATAGTTTTGTTGGAATCCAATATTCTTGATTTTGCTACCATAACTTTTTCCATAAGGGCCTTTGACATACCCATTGCATTAATTGGATATGCGGCTTTATCCGTACTTAGAACCACTACTTTTTTCACTTCATAATCTTGGGCAACAGTTAAAACATTATCTGTTCCTAAAATATTAGTTTTAACCGCTTCTATTGGGAAGAATTCACATGAGGGAACTTGTTTTAAAGCTGCTGCATGAAAGATATAATCAACATTTTTAATTGCTGGTATTAAGCTATCACGTTCACGAACATCTCCAATATAAAATTTAACTTTAATATTTTTAACTCTTTTTCTAAGATCATCTTGCTTTTTTTCATCACGGCTAAATATTCTGATTTCAGAAAAATAATCTGTATTAAGAAATCTATTTAATACGGCATTTCCAAATGAACCAGTTCCTCCAGTAATTAGTAGAATTTTATTGTAATTCATTTAAATTTTATTATATGTAATCAATATTTTGTTCAAATAACTAAATGTTTTTTTTGCGGTTGTTTCCCACGAGTATGCTTTAGCCAATTCATAAGATTTGGATGCTAAATCTTCTCTTAATTTCGATGAATTAATTAATTTGGAAATCGCATTAAAAATTTCATTTATGGAATTAGGATTAAAATATATAGCATTTTTTCCTAAAATTTCAGGCATTGGACCCATATTAGAACAAGCTAAAGGAAGTCCAGACGCCATTGACTCTAATAGAATATTTGGCATATTTTCGCAACTTGATGCAAAAATAGCTACATCTGCAGATTTGTAATATGTATTTAAATCTTCATATGACACTTCGCCTATATAATTTATAAAAGAGTTTTGGGGATCTAAATCACTAATCAAGCTTTCAACTTTTTGGGCACTTGAACCTCTAGGCCCAATTAAATTCAATTCTATGTAATAATTTTTTTGATGAAGTAATTCTACTGCTCTTATTAAATTTAAGTGATGCTTATACGGATCTGTTTTTGATACATATATGATTTTACAACGATTTTCTGGACTGAATTCCTCTTTTTGCTTTCTTGGTTCAATAAAAAATCTATTACTAATTCCATGGGAAATTATTATTGATTTACTTTTTAATATAGGTAATTTAGAAGTAACTTTTTCTGAAGCATAATTTGTCAAAAAAATTAATCCGTTTGCTTTCAAAAATGCCCTAGATTGAACCAAATATAATAGTAAAAACTTAACTGACTTCATACTTAAGCCAAAAGTTAGCGCTTGCTCCCTTTCAAATGGTAACATATTCCTACACATAGTGACCATTGGCTTAAAGCCACTACTATCAGAACCACCTGGAGAAAATAAAATTTTACAATTATTTTTTCTTAACTCATATTTAATTAAGAAAACTCGCCAAAATAATCTAAAAAATAAACTTTTATTTAAAAAATAATTAGTTCTTTTTTCAAGCCATTCAAAATTCGAAATTTTATTTAATGTTTTATTAGAACCCCAAATAATTATTTTTTCAAAATCATTTTGCAGAGGATTCGAATGAAATAAAAGTTCTTGTAAATGAGTTACGCCTCCTCCTTCCAATAAATTTGAAGCATCAATGCCAATTATTCTCATTAATTACTTTTTTATACCTCTAGCAACAATATGTACAACTTTTAATACTTCTATATTTTCCATTTGAGCTTCATTCATCCAATTATTCAATGTTTCAGTATTTTGAGGATTGTCATATTCGGGTCCTAACCAATCAAATGTATCCAATAATGCCCACTGTAATAATTGTTCTTTATTTAATGGCAAAATACCACTATAATTTGCAACTGGAATAAGCCTCTTTAAATATTTACCCAAAACAGGAACTTTTCCTAAGTTCTCACTTAATATAAATAGAGAAGGGGTGACAATCTCTAGTAAAGTAAATAATTTTTTTTGATCCATTCTTTTTGTAATCGGTCTTAACCAAAATTTTGGCAATAATTTGCTTTTAAGATTTTTTTCATAAAAATCTACACAAAATTTCCCATTAAACTTAACTTGATCTGCAATCGCCATAAAAGCTTTCTTTACATCAGGTGTGTGCTGCAAAACTCCGAGTGAATATACAAAATCGAAAGACTTAAGATCAAAAGGAAGCTCATAAATATCACCTTGCATCAAATATAAATTTTGATGATTCTTTAAATTCAAATAACATGCATCAACAGCGTTTGAATAGTCTAATGCAACAACAAAAGCACCTGACTCAAGCGCAACTTCAGCAAATCTACCAGATCCACAACCACAATCTAAAACCCATTTTCCTTTCATGTCATTTTTATCCCAACGTGTTGAATTCCAAAATCTATTACTAGAAATATTTGTTCCTGTGTAGCTATCAAGTTGTGTTTCCCTAAATTTATTCCATTGAAATCCAAAATTATTTGCATAGTTAGATTCTGGTACAAATCTTGGAATTGAATCTATAATTTGATAACTATAAGTACTATCTGAATTAATTAAGGTTCCACTAATAACGTCATTGTCAAGGTATTTTTCATTCACTAACTTTAATTTAGTTTTAGTTTTTGGACACCTTAAAATTTTTAGAAAGTCTTTTTTCATATCTATTAAAATTTAATATTATACTCTTTTCGCCATAATTCAAATAAAACTAAAGCGAATAACCTTTCACTATTAGATCTACCAATTTTTTGATCTTGTATCATTTGAATAATTAATTTTTTGTCAAAAATATTATCATTATTAGAAAGTAGAACATCTTCAAAATAATTAATCCATGGTCTCATTTTCAGCCATTCTGATAATGGAATACTAAACCCTTGTTTTCTATTAAAATCAAATTCATTTGGTAAGATTTTTTTTGCTAATTTTTTTAGGATTATTTTTTTGCTATTTTTATTAGCCTTTAGACTGGAAGGGACTCTTGAAAAGGCAAACTCAATTATTCTATAATCTAAAAATGGTGCTCTAATTTCTAAAGAATTTAACATACTTGCTCGGTCTACCTTTACTAAAATATCTTCAGGCAGATAATTTTCAAAATCTGTACGAGTAGCCCTTTGAAGTATATCATTTGTACTTGGTATTCGCTCTTCGCGAATTAGCTCAGCATTAAATATTAAATTATCATTATTTAAAAGTTTCTTTCTTGTTGCCTTATCAAAATATGATGCAATTAAAGGCAAACCTGTATTAAAGTCAATATTTAAACTTTGCATCCAATTCCTTCCTTTAAAACCTAAAGGCAAAAAGGTCTCTGCAAATCTCGCAGCATTTTTACGAATTATTGGGTGAATGTATTTTAATTTATCTTTTAATAACAATAATCTACTGTAATGTCCATATCCACCAAACAATTCATCACCCCCATCTCCACCCAAAGCAACTGTGCATTGACTTTTAATTAAATTACTTACCAAATATGTAGGAATCATTGAGGAGTCAATAATTGGTTCATCAAATTGTTTTGCAAGTAAAGGAAGTATATCAAAGCTTACATCAGTAGCATCCAATTCAATGTGATTGGTATTAAAATATTTTGAAATTAATCTTGCATGCTTTGTTTCATCAAATCGTGCATATCTTGGAAAACGAACTGTAAATGTTTTTAGGTTTTTTTCTGATCTAGCTGCAAAAGCAGTAATTATACTAGAGTCGAGACCACCACTTAACAAAACTCCTATAGGCACATCTGCAACTAATTGTTTTTTAACAGTGTCATATAATAATTCTTCTAGTGTAAATATTAATTCATCTTCATCGAAATTCTGGTTATTAAATTCTGGTATTTCCCAATATCTTTGAACAATTAATTCACCTGAATTAAGGTCAAATTGTAAAAAATGTGCAGGAGGTAATTTATTTATTCCTTGAACTATTGATAAATTACCGGGAACAAAACCCATTGATAAAAAACAATCAAAGGAATTATAATTTATATAATTAGTTTGATTATATAATAAAGCTTTTAATTCTGATGAAAACTTAAAAATATTGTTTACAAAAGAATAAAATAAAGGTTTTTCTCCAACTCTATCTCTAGCAATAAAGAGAAAATTTTTTTCAATGTCATAAATACAAAATGCAAACATCCCGTTCAACTTACTCAAAACTTCTGTTCCCCATGCTCTATATCCATTGAGAATTACCTCAGTATCCGTATTGGTGTTAAAATTGAAACCTAAATTTATCAAAATTATTCTAAGTTCTTGAAAATTGTAGATTTCACCATTAAAAGTAATAACATACCTATTATTATAATCTAGCATTGGTTGATGACCTGCATCAGAAAGTTCAATGATTGATAATCTCCTGTGTCCCAATCCAATATTATGATTATCTGACCACCACTCACCTGCATCATCAGGACCACGATGAGTCATTGTATCACGTGCTTCTTTTAACCACGAATAATTACCTACATCTACTTTTGAAGCAATTCCAACAATTCCACACATAGATTAAATATTAAATTTTTTACTAGTATTTATAAAGAACTAGTTTACGAGTAATGCGATATGATATAAAAATTCCAAAAGTATATGAAAGGCTACTTAATAAATCACCACGAAGAATAAATAAAAATAATCCTAAAAAGGAAACATAGAAAATAAATCCAATTAATTTGGAAGTAAACCTATTTTTAGGCAAATCATTCATTAAATAATTAGAGTATGAATATTTAATATCTAAAAATGAAACTAAATAACCTAAGATAAAAGTACCTAAAAGAACGCCAATTATTCCAAAATTTAAATATTCTTCCATTAATAATGGTGCTGAGATATTTAAATTTTGATTTGTAGTATCAAAACTATAAAAATTCTTACCTAAAAAAGTTCCACTTCCTTCAGGTTTATTCATCCAAAAACTCCTAGGAATCCAAAATAAGAAAACACCCAATAATTGCTTACCCCAAACAATTCCAAAATCTTGAACATAAGTAACAGTATTTGAAATATTTTCATAACTATCAAAATGTCCTTGAAAAAAATATCCAATTTCAAAACTACTCGTACCTTCTGATCCACCATTAGTTGGAGTAAATGCTGCCCTAAATGCATTTTGGTAAAATGACCCAAGAATTCCAAAAATGAATACTAAATTAAATAAAAAATTAATTTTAGAAATACGTTTAAAAATGAATATTAAAATTAGTAAATATGCCATAAAAGCATAAAATCTACTTGAAGCGATTGGATTATTATAATATATAAAGAGGTATGATAGCAGTATAAATGAAAGAGTACTTTTACTTTCTTTAGATAATAAATAGAATATAAATAAATAAAGAATTAGTGACTTAAAAACTATATCAATTACTAAACTAATTGGATTATAACCACCAAATAAATCAAAAAATATTGATCGTGTTAAGCTAAAACCACCTAATAGAGTAAAAATTATATGTAGTATTAGTAAAAAATATATTGAAAGTGTAAATGAGGATTTTTTAATGTAAAAGTTAATATTTGAGTTGTTGTTATCAGATTTAATTGATTGATATTTTGGTATTGAATAGCCTATCATAAAAGTAATATTATATATAATAATAATAATATTAGTATTAAGAATTTGTGTAACAGATTGACTAGACATCCAAACTGATTCGACAAATTGCAGATAAGGCACAATTGTTAAAAATAAATAACTATAAAAAAAAAATATTAGCCTCGCATTTAGCTTTTTATTTAGACCATCATAAATAAAAAAGAATAACGAGAAAGTAGCGTTAAAAAAAAATGTCCAATAAATCATACTATCACTAGACATTCCTATTAAATTAAATAGATTATAGTTGATAATAAAACATAAAAATAAAATTAAAATTTTAACACCCATTTATATGTATTTTATTTGATTGACTGAATAAGATTATCAATCTCTCTATTCGAATCAAAAAATTTTTTAGCAATTTCAAAACTTTCTTTTCCCATAGATTTTAATTTATTGTCATCGCTTTTAACAAACTTAGTCCACGAATCAATAATTGACTTTGAATCAGATAAGTTTAAAACCCATCCATTACGTTCTTCTATTACTGATTCTAGAGAGTTCCCGCAGTTTGATGATATCATTATTGGTAAAGATGCCCACAATGCCTCAACGACAGAAAGTGGATTGGGGTCAATTATAGATGGCAAAAGAAATAAATGTGATGTACAATAATAGGTCTTGATTTCGTCTTGATTTAAGAACCCCTTTAATTCAACTATATCTTCTAAATTATTTTTTTCAATAAATCTACTAATGATTTGTCTATCAGGACCATCACCTGCTATTACAATTTTAATTAGGTCCTTATCTAAGATTAACTGATTCTTGATTATACTTAAAAAATTAATTATCCCTTTATCATGCTCATTTAATCTACACGGCCAAAAAATAATTTTTTTACTTATACAATTAGTGAAATCATAAAATTGATTGAAATCTTTCTTATTCTCATTTTTAAAAAATGTTTCATCAATTAAATTTGGGAATAAAATATATTTAAATGGTTTTAGATATATTTTATTTAAAAAATTTAATGCATTTTGCCCGGGTAAGATAAAATTATTTGAAAGACTTATTATTTTTAGTCTAATATAATTCATAAAAGAATTATTAAAATACACTGCATTTTCATTTAATTCCAACCAAAAATAGGTTTTCCAATTTTTAAATTTTGAAAGTATTAAAATCATAATAATTGATGGTTGACTCCATCCCCCTCCTAGTATGATTGTATCTACATTAGAGTAAATTAACTTAAATAAAATTTTCGGATTAAAGTAAAATGATCTTCTAGTGAAAACTATTTTTATACCTTTTTCAAAATAAAAATTAAATTTTAATGTTGATTTATCTATTTTCCAGTAGCGATGGGCAGCTGTTTCCCCTAAAAAATATACTTCAAGATCTACATTTTCAATATTCAATTTTTCGCACAATAAATTGAATGTATAAATCCTATAGGGAGTAGGTACATCAGTAATGATTGTGAGTTTTTTCAAGATTTTATTATTTAAAAAATATTCTTTATTTGAATATTAATAGAATTGTTCAGGATTATAAACAAATGGTGACCCATTTATTATACCGTCACAAATTATATCAAGTCCTCTATTTTTACCTGATTGTAATTCAGAAATATCTTTGATATCAAATTCAAATGGAGTTATTCTATGTTTATTGGATTTTACGAAAGATAAGGGTATCATGCGGCGAAAAAAGAAATGAAAGGCATATTTTCTTGCTCGTATAATTTCTGACTCCGGCATACGTTCTTTGAATGGAAGTGAATTAAGTACAGATTCATATTCTAAAGGAGTATTAACGTCTATAGAAATTCCTTTATTTCTAATCCATGCTTCGCCTGCAACGATTACTGGAACACCTTTGGCTGCAAGTTCAACACCAGTTTTAGTACCATAAATTATTGCAGCATTGCAATCTTCTGCAAGTATATAAGTACTAATAGCATTCTCAGGCCCAATTAAAATAATATTTTCTGGAAGGTCACCAAATTCTTTTTCAATCTCTTCTACAACTAATTGACGAGAAGGAAGTGTACCTGTAAGTTCTGCAGGATGTACTCTAATTACAAGTTGTAATTCAGGATTTTTAATAAACCAATTAATAGAATATTTTATCCATTCAAGCATGCTATTAAATGCATTATTAGGATAGTGAAGTTGTGCATCCCACATAACATTTGTAAGTAATAAGATGTATGGCTTATCCTTGGAAATACATAATTTGTCATATAAGATTTTTTTATCAAAAACTGTATTCCGGTGAAAATGTATCCAGTCTTTTGATCCAAACCATCTGCTATTGAGATATTCTAATGTTTCATTATTTAGTTTTTCTGACCAAGGGATGTCTTCCCAAATACTTACTGGTTCTGTCATAAGTGTCCTATGATAGGTACCTTGATGACTAAACATAAAAGTTTCTTTCCTATATGCTACGTGCCAAGTTACTATTGGTATCTTCAAATGTATTAATGATTCAGCAAATACCCCTTGTGGAACATATATACCATGATGTAGCACAGCACGATGAAAGCTAATTTTTTTACATAACCTTTTAATTGCAATTGTGCTAATAATTGAAGCTTCAAGATATTTTCTAAGTATATTTTCTGAAAAAGGGTCACTAAGTTCTGCTTTTGCATAAAAACGAAGTGTTCCTGCATACGCATGCTCTCCAACAGGAATATCATCATAAATATGATATCGAATATCTTTATATCGTATATCATTTACAATTTTGCGAATATCAATTCTCTCTTCTGAAGATACCATATCACTAATTCTATGCACTGTAAAACCAAGCGATTGATACATTTTTGCTGATGGCTTAAAACAGGCGCTACAAAAAATGGCCGATGGGCCATTTTCAGCAAATTTCTTTTCATTTCTATCCCAATCAATATCACTTTGAAAACAGGCAGGTAATACTTCATCGCACATTAGAATATGAACTTGTTGACCTCTGAGGGTTAATGCTAATCCCAACATACTTTCTATAGACACACCAGATAAATAAGAGCCTCCCCCAGTAGCAATCAAAATTTTTTCATTAGATTCGGTTTTAATTATTTTGAAATATGATTCATTAATCTTATTTTTCCAATCTGGTTGGCCTAAGATACTTCTATAGCACCTGATTGCCTCACGTATTAGATAAAAACGCTTTAAATATTGTTTCCAACTAATTTTCATAGATGATTTTGCTTTAATTTTTCTGAGCATAAAACATATTGATTAATTTATTAAAAATTGAATCAATATCCAATTCATGAAAAGCAAGCACTTCTAATGGTTGACCTGATGCAGGAATATCATCCACCGCAAAATTGGTAATTTTGACATTAATATTTTGAATTGCAATAATCGAATTCAGTTTCTGTCCAAGTCCTCCCTCAAAATAATGATTATCAATGGTAATGATTGATTTGAATGATTTTACTTTTGATGCAAGCCATACACCATCAACCTGATTCAGCCATGGGAAATTCATCACTGCCACTGATATACCTTTTTCATTTTCAAGTTTTTCAGCAACTTGGTATGCATGTTTGAGGAACATAGGACCATATGAAATGATAAGCATATCAGATCCTTGTTTTACAAATGCACCTATTCCAGGTCTGCAGCTTTGCTCATTCCATTCAAAAGGAACTTCTACCGGCAAACTTACAAGACGGATATATACGCTGGTGCTTGCTTCATTCAGCGCCCATTGTACAATTTTTTTTGTTTCTGCATCACAACAGGGTTCTACGATAACAAGACCCGGGCAAGAAGAAAGTGTTGCAATATCTCTCACCGCCTGATGTGAATGGCCTGGGCCTGCTGGCAACAAACCGGAGAGAGAACCCACATAAATAACTTTTGTTCTTTCGGTTGCGTTATTATAAATCTGCTCATTAGGTCGACTAGATAGAAAACAAGAGAAAGAATGTACAATGGGCAAAATTCCATTCAGCGCCATCCCACCTGCTACAGATACCATGTCTTGTTCTGCAATACCGCACTCAATGAAGCGATCGGGGAATTTATCTTTGAAAGGAATTAATCCAGTATCGAGTATAAGATCTGCATCAAGTGCTACGATATATGGATTTTTTTCAGTTTCTGCAATAAGTGCTTCTGAATAAGCATGTACAAGTTTTTCCTGTTTACCTAAAGATGTTGTTGGAATAGCAGCCCGATTGATTTCTTCATAAACGACTTCTCCTAAACCATATGAATTAAAATTAGATATGATATCGTTGAGCAGTTCTAAAGCCGCCTTATTGTAGTTGTCTTCATTAGGTGCACCACTATGAAATTTGTAATATTCAACATCAGAGTCAAAAGAACTGTTTTCCATAAAAGAAACACCTTTACCTTTTATTGTATCTGCAATGATTACTTTAGGTTGATTGATAACTTTTTTTCCTTCTTCAATCACTTCAAACAATGCTTCAATATCATTTCCATCAACTCTGTATACTTTCCATCCAAAAGATGCAAGTTTTGCTTCCAGGTCACCCAAATCAGATACTTTATTTACAAAAGTATCTGATTGTAATTTGTTATGATCAATAATAACAGTTAGCTCCCCCATCATAAAGTTCTTTGCAGAAATCAATGATTCCCAGAATTGTCCTTCCTGCAACTCTCCATCACCTGTTAGAACATAATAGTTTTTACTGATTTTTTTAATCCTATCTGCGAATATCATCCCCTTTGCCTTTGAAACACCCATACCTAGAGAGCCTGTATTGGTGACGATACCTGGGGTAAGAACATCTGGATGACCGGGTAACCCATGTAGGCGCCTCAGTTGATGAATCAATGAAAATTCAAGATTTCCTAAACCTATCATCACGCTGTAAAGCGCAGGTGCATCATGACCTTTTGAAGAGAAGAACACAGGCGAAGTATTTTGATCAGCTTTGCCTGAATCCACCTCTGAAAGCATTAGGCTCATTATTTCCATACTGCTGAAGCTGCTGCCAAGATGGCCCGAACCGGCGTTAGCCACCATATACAATACATTGAGTCTACACAAAGAGCAAAGTAATTTAAGTTTGTGAAGCTTACTTAAATTCGAATTTTTAATACGTAAAAATTCTTGGAAAGGAATGTAGATTAGTTTTCCATTTACGATTTCGCCTATTTGATCACCCATGTTATTTTTTGTTAAAAGGTTTGATTTGAATATCTATTAATTTGCCTTCGCCAGTTTTGATAAAATGTTCTGCAAGTATCCAGTCTTCTGGATTGTTGATGTCAAATCCCTCCAATCCTTCGCTTACAAAAGGAATGATTGAATTTCCAGCGATGCTGCCCTTAAAAAATGCTACTTTTGTCCATGCAATCTCAAGGCTCGCATTCTGAATATATACTTCAGGTAATGAATTATATTGTGAGCTATGCCATGGAACGGCTTCGCTCTTGAAGGGAAGTAGTGGGAACATCCTATTGTTATCAAGCAACCACATTTTGCCAGGGTGCTCTGTTACTTTCTGTACCGCTCGCAATGAATCTGCTGATGCATTTTCTAAAAAAAGTTTGCATGCTCGTTGTATAGTGTAAGGTAGTCTAAATGGGTTTGTTGGCCGCAGGATGCTAAACGCGTCGTATGATTCACTTGCATTAAGAAGGTAATTCAATATCCATTGTACCCATTCTATATCGAAAGATTTATCACCCGATATCTCATACGGACGCAGATGTGGAACTTCGGCACCGTAGTATTTGGCTATGGCTGCATATTGCTCATCATCGGTTACGCAAACCACTTTTTCAAACACACCACTTTCAACTGCCGACCTTATAGTATAGGCAATTAGGGGGTGTTGATTGAGTAGCTTTATATTTTTGTTTATAATCCTTTTAGACCCCGAACGAGCAGGAATCAATGCAATCACTTTCATTATTAAAATTATATTATGCTAAATTGGAAATTTAATAACTTAAGTATTATTCAACCAACGAAATTTTTTTACGACCTTCTACTTCATCAAATGCTTTGTCATTAGAAATTTTAAAGTTACGGGGAGAAATGCCGGCGAAAGATGTGTAAGTAAATGTATAAAGGAAACGTTCGTCACTTGTGCAATGTCCGCCTTTATGTAAGCCACTTGTATCAGCAAAAACAAGTGTACCGTCTTTCAGCGTAAACGTTTTCTGCTCGTTTTTGGTAAAGTATGCGTCGATATCTTTATCATCCACGACAACACCATTTGGAAATTTCCTTGGAAAGAGTTCACCAAATTTACCATTACGCTGTGATGATTCAACATAAGAAAGAGGTCCCGATTCTGATGTTACATCTCCCAAGTAAAGGAATACTTTTAATAATTTTAGGTCCTCATAATCGCGATGCCATTTCTGTGAACTTTTTGGCGCATCCTGTTTAGGAATATTGAGCCAGTAATCTATATTAGTGATGCGCGGATGTGTATCCAAATATTTCACGGCAAGATCGTAGAAGAAATCATTTATTACAAGTTCATTGATCTTATCGGCAAAAGAAATAGGTTTATCTTCATCATAAAAACGCGCCACAAAATCTTTACCTCTTTTAAAACGGTCACCACCACCTTCCATAATCAAATCTTCATTAAGTTTTTCTTTTACAACCTTTGCAATAGGTATCAGATTATTTGAGTAATAACCCACACCAAAGACCTCATCGATGTGCAACATCGAATATCCTTTTTCCTTGAGATTCCTCAGTACTCCTTCCTGCAGAGGCGTGAGATTTATTTGTTTATGATTGTATTTTTTTGAAATCAGTCTATGAATAAAGCTAGACATCCTGATTTTGTAAAAGAAACTGACTAAACCAGTATAAAGTCCTTTAAGATTGGTTATCATAAAATAAGTTTTATAATTTGTTAATTGCTGCATATCAATTTAGCTTAATAAATTTCACTTCTTTTCAATTTGATTCTTAAAAACTTTATGCAATGAGCTTCTTCGACAATTACTTGCCTAAGAAGAAATGTGAAACGCCAAATTTTAAGTAGTAAAAATCAAGATTAATTTATATCTATAAGTAAGTTTATTTTCTAATTAGTTAAGAAATATTTTGTTCATAAACATACACTCTTTTCCAGAAGACGTTTGTTCAATTTATTGTTTGACATCATGTATCATCTAGAAGTTTAAACTTGTTGCACAAATTTAAAATATTTTTTTGAGATCATCATTTGTCTAAAACAGTCAATCTTCCACTGTTAGTATAAAATGTAAGTTTATCTTTCCCGTCATCTTCAACTGTAACACTGATATATTCTACCCCCATAATAGAACTTCTAACTAATGGGAATTGTGTTGCTTTAATTGAAACACTTTTAGCTAAAGACTTAATTCTTTCCTTGCGAGTAATAAAAGCCAATACATCTGATATATTTTTAACTGCATGTATACATTTAGTAAAAAATAATGAACTTAAATTATTCCAAGCGATGAATCCATTATTGGTGGCATTGAATAAACCTGGGTTAAAATAGTTTATATTGAATGTACCTTTATTTAATTCGAAAGGTTTTTTGATGTATTCAAGTGCTTTACTGACCCTATTGTTACAATCAAAATTTTCGCTTTTGACTTCAACATATTTTTTTGCATGTATCGGTTTTCTAGAGCCTGCTACTGCTAATTGCGAATTTTTGCCATCCCATAAGTAAGTATTTAGTCCTGCGGCATCGTAAATCGCTTTAAAAGAATAGGGTGTATAATTATGCAAATGTGGATAATATAGTGGTAGATGAATAGGCGATTCAGCGAGCACATTTGGTACGGATACAATTATGATACCATTTTCTGACAACAGTTTACTAAGTTCTTTGATTAAGTTTCGTGGGCTTACCAAATGTTCGGCAACGTGATTAAGGAATATTAAATCAAACAAACCTACTTTTTCTGCTAGTGTAATTGCTTCATTGACTGAGCCCCACACCACACGGCCTGGAAAATTACTTTTCGATATCTGGAAACGCTTTGCTCCTATTTCTACACCGTAAAAATCCTTAAATCCTTCGATTTCAAGCGACTTCAATCCATCTCCTGTACCACATCCAAAATCTAATATGCGTATGTCTTTCCTCAAGTCTAAATCCCGTATATGATGAATGGGCGACCATATAGAGTAATTGGGTTTGATATTTACAGGAGCTACATTTTGCTGGTTAAGGTAACGGTGCCACTGACTTTGATAAAACTCCTCCGAGCTCTTTTCACTTGGTGTGTAATTGTAGTAAGCATGTCCACATTCATTGCAAATCACGTAATCAAGAACAAATTGATCTTTGTTGTCTGATTTGATCTGTGCTAATGTTGTTCGATTTGATGATATACAACAAGGACAGGCAGCTTGGTAATTGTACTTAAGATACTCAGCTTGCTCAATTTCTCTTAAATAATAGTTTCCTAAGGGGCTGACATAGTTTAAATTTACTTTCATTTTTATTCAGATTAATATTTAACTAAAAAAATTGGTGTATGCTTTATGTGAATTTTTATTTTTATTGGCATCAGTCTATAATCCCCGAGTAAATGAGCATTCTTATAAAGACATGTTACTCTAGTTCATAAAGTTACAAAGTCAAATACTTTGTTTTTAATTACCTAGGCCTTTTCGAATTCGTAGTTAGAGAATCCATCTGTAGTCGCATACCCCTTCCTTGTAAGTAAAAAACCAAAGGAGTTCAAGAGTTTAAGAATTGACAAACATTCTTCACTATCCTCCCTAACTTCTACTAACAAGTGGCGAATTCTTGATGAAGCTAATACCTCTGTTGCCCCCTGCAATACATTCAATTCAAATCCATCCACATCGATCTTGATATGAGTAGGAGTTTTGATGCCAAAAATTTTTATTGCTTCATCAATCGTGATACTTATCACTGTTTGAATTTCAACTGGTATAAATCTTTTGCCGTACATGTCAATTGGCTCTCCTAGGGCATGCTCCGCTGATCCAGCAACATTAGAGGAAAGGAAAAACCTTGATAATTCTGTCTTCGCTCCAAGTGCCATTAGAAGTGGATATATTTTGTCGCCGAACTTGTTTAATGATACATTTTTGCATAGTGATGCAAAAGTAAATGGGCTGGGTTCAAAAGAATATATACTCAAGTTTTCTACACCAGCAGCTGCGGCAACCAAAGAATAAGCACCTACATTTGCACCAATATCAAATAAAACATCACCCTCTTTCAAATCTCTAAGCACCCACTGAACAGTAGAGGGCTCCTTTTTGCATGAACGAAGTCGAGATAACTGCGAAACGGTTTTAACATCCATAATTATTTCCTTATTGGGGAAATCAAGTTTACCTTTTGAATTAAGGGATTGAAGCACCCGAACAAGAACAGGGAAATACAGATTTTCAAGTACAAATTTTATGGGTGATACAAAAAGATTCTCAATCACCCACCACTTCATTTTTGAAATTCTAACTTTTACTGAACGCATATTTATTTAATTTAAGTATTCATTCCGGAAGGTGTTCTGCCGGTTGACATAGATGTATAAAAAAATCATAACTATAGATATGATAGAGTAAGCAAGAGCTGTTGAAAACACTGCTTGATCCAATGTAACAACAAATTTTTTCAGGATAAAGAAAAGACTAATTAGTGTAATTAAAGTAACATACATAGAAAAATAGTGTCCGATTTGTATGAAAAAGTTAGCTACAAGTTTCCATATATTGAACACCAATACAGCGTATAACAATACTAGTGCCGGGAAACGATATTGAGATAAGTCAATTCCTGCAATAAATCCAAATACTGGAACGATTAGGAAATATGCAAACCCTATTGCAGAGAAAGTTAAAAAAATTAATATCAAAATGACGTTATTTGTAAATTTTATATAATATTCTTTCTTAATTCCCAACAAATACTTAGAATAAGATGCCATAAATTGATCTGTAATACGCCATACCGATTGACAAAGATTCTGCAGAATACTATAAATACCGAAATCATATTTTGACAATACACTTCCAAAAAATAAAAGATCAATCTTATAAGATAGATCTTTTAAAAAAGACCAACCGATAGAACTAGCGCCTCCAAAAACCAGTTGAATAAGCAATTGTTTATTTATGTGGCGGGAACGAAACCTTGGCAAAAGCTTTGCAAGAAATATTACTACACATAATTGAGCTGCTGCTGTGCTAAGAAGTGCCATGTTTATTCCAATCGTAACACATTTACCTGCTAACCAAAGGAATCCAATATTAAGAACCCCAAAAAGCACTGTCTGTATTGTAAACACCTTACTGCTGTGTAGCAAAAAAGAAAAGTTTGAAAGAGCGTTGAATAATAAACTAGAAATACTAAACGAAGTAATCACAAAAAATGATAAGTTTTGAAGATGGCCCCCGAAAAGATTTCCATACAAAAAAATTATAAGTACGATTAACCCTATGAGAACCGCCTGAACAGCTAATAAAAGTAAAAAATTAGCACAAACTATTGACTTATCTTGTTCTGATATCGCTTTGATAACTGATTGACCAATTCCAAAACGAACAAGCGATACTAGCACAGCTACATTCGCTTGCACAAGAATCATGATACCTCTTTGTTCTACACCAAGAAACCCTAATTGAATTTTCAACAACAAAAATGAAAAAACAAGGGAAATCAAACCTATAAAAACCGTATTTGAAGAAACCGATAAATATTTTTTTATCACTTTGATGAAAAAATTAACTTAATTGTGATAAATAACGTTTAATTAATTGATTCACTTACCAAATATGAAATATTCTTGAGCTCTGAGTAAACATCTAATGCTTCCAGGCCTGGCTCTCTAGTTCCATTTCCTGAACTTCCAAATCCGCCAAACGGCATATGAGGTTCACTTCCAAAGGTTCCTAAATTAATGTTTGCAACTCCAGACCTTATCTTTTTTGCAAAGGTCATTGCTAAATCAATATTTTTTGTATGTATAGCTGCAGTCAGGCCATATTCAGTATCGTTTGCAAAAATAATAGCTTCCTGTAAATTTTTTACAGAATGTATAGTAGCAACAGGACCAAAAAGCTCCTTACAGCTTATATCATCATTAGACTTAACATTATCGATTAAAGTGGGAGTATAATAATATCCTTTTAGATTCTTATTATTTGGAATTGACCCTCCACAGAGTACACGTGCCCCGTTTTGAATTGCAGTATCTACAAATTTTGTAATCCGTTGCAGCTGCTTTTCCGATATCACTGGACCCAAATCTGCAGTTTCGTGCACTCCAAGTTGTAATTTTTTTGCCTTTTCAATAAGTCGAGTTGTGAATTCATTGTATATATCTTCAAAAACTATAATTCTACTTGCGGCAGCACAACGTTGACCAGCATTACTAAACGCGGATAATGCTGCCCAATGAACTGCATGTTCTAAGTCTGCATCAGTGCAAACAACAAAAGAATTTTTACCTCCAAGTTCTAAAGATATCCTTGCTAACCTTTTACCTGCTGTAGTTGCAATCCATCGTCCAACTTCTGTCGAACCCGTAAAACTAATAACACTTACTTTAGGATGTTTAACTAAAGCAGATCCAGCCTCTAATCCTGTTCCTTGTATTACATTCAAAACACCATCAGCTATACCTGCGTCTTTAGCGAATTGGGCGAATAATATTGCAGTTTCTGGGGCATCCTCCGACGCCTTTAAAACTACTGTATTACCACAAATTAAGGCTGGAAACACTTTCCAAGCAATATTGGCAATTGGTGTATTGGCAGGAACAATAAGTGCAGCTATTCCATGCGGTTGTCGCACAGTAAAACTTTGTTTTCCTGGCATATTAGAAGTTAGTGTTCTTCCATGTAAACGCATTCCTTCGCTAGCAAAATATTCTCCCTGCATTATAGCACCATTTACTTCACCCAATGCATCTTTGATTGGTTTACCAGTTTCAATTGCCACACAATCTGCTAATACTTGGCGTGATTGCTTCATTATGTCTACTAAAGTCATCAACAATTGGCCTCGTTTAATTGGGGTTAAATTACTCCACTCATTAAAAGCCGCTTCAGCAGCATTAACAGCAATATTAACGTCTTCATCTTTCGAAGATGTCACTTTACACATTATGCTTCCTAGATGCGGATTATATTTATCTATGACTAACCCATGGATTGACGGTATTAGTTTATTGTTAATCCAATTATTAATTGTTTTCATAAATTTTATTAAATTGAAGTCCACCCTCCATCAACTACTAGATTAGACCCTGTCATATAAGATGAAGCACTTGAAGAAAGAAACAAAACTGCTCCACAATACTCTGACATCTCTGCCATTCGACCAACAGGCATTCTATTACAGTAAGATGTTATAAACTCCTCATCTTGTTTGTTATAAACACCAGCAATAGTTAGAGTATTTACTCTTACTGATGCTTTTGCCCAATAAACGGCCAAGTATTTTGTAAGATTAATTATTCCAGATTTAGATGCGGAGTATGCAACGGGTTTATAGAAGACCTCGCCACGGTCACGTTTGTATTTATATATATTTTGGTCAGGTGAAACAATTCCATAAATAGAAGAAACATTAATAATAGACCCTTTATTATTCTTTGCCATAGCTGCTCCAAATACTTGGCAGCATAAAAAAACCCCTTTTAAGTTTACATTCAATACATTATCCCAAGAACTTTCAGGATATGACTCAAAAGGACCATTTTCTTCCAACGGTGCAGAAGGTGGAGAGTCAACGGCTGCATTATTAATAAGAACGGTGGGTACTCCATATTTTTTCTCAATTGCCCTAAGTGCATTTTCTAGTGATTGTTTGCTAGTAACATCCGTAATAATAAAAAAATAATTTTCATTATTTTGCTGCTCACTTAATTTTGAAGTCAGACTTATATCTAGTCCAACTACTTTTGCGCCCCTATCTAGGTATGCTTGGGCATATGCATGACCTAGATTACCAGCTGCCCCAGTTATTACAACTATTTCTCTACTAACATCAAATAATTTATCCATAAATTAAATGTTTGTCATTGCAAAATAGATAAGGTCACAAACTTCTCTTACTGCACCTTCTCCTCCTTTACTTTTTGTTTTATAATTTACATATGGCTCTACTTCCAAATAACAATCTGCAACTGCAATTGGGAAACCTACAATTTCAAATGCCGGAATATCATTTATATCATTTCCTAAAAAAGCAATTTTCGCAAGAGGAATGTCTAATTCTTTACTTAATTTTAAGACTACTTCATATTTGTCGTCAACCCCTTGAATTGATTCAAGATTTAGTTTTTTTGCCCGGGCAGAAACAACCTTATTCTTTTCAGTTGAAACAATTACAACTTTAATTCCAAGTTTTTTTATTCTAGAAATACCTATTCCATCACTTCTATTACACTTAACTGATTCAACACCTTCTTCATTTACAAAAACAGAGTTATCTGTGAGGACTCCATCGAAATCTAAAATAAGAAGTTTAATTTGATTAAATTCTAATTTCATTATTACTAACTTAGTAAGTCATTAAAATTAATTGGTTCTCCTGCTTTTATATCTCTATTTAAAATTTTGCCTATAACTTGATTGGATTCTCTAACAGGTATGTATTGAGTATTGAAAATTTTTCCTGACAAATTATCAATAGTCAACATAGTTCCTTTTGAAAGGTCATTTAAAACAACCAATGATTTGCCCAATTTTTTAAAAACTTTTTCTTGCCCTATTTCAGTATTTGGTTTTTGGGGGAGCATATATCTAACTCTTTTTATATCTCTAACAAATTTCCTAAAGCCTTCTGGTTCAAGTGCAAAACTATGATCTGTTCCCTTCCAAGCGCGATTTAGAGTAACATGTTTTTCGAAAACTCTTGCCCCTAGCATATATGCGATTGGACCTGAAAGTGTTCCATTAAAATGATCAGATGAGCCTATTATACAATTTGGAAATTCATTTATCAAAGTTTGAATGTTTTCTAAACCAAGCTTGTCAAACTCACATGGATATTCAGAAACACAATGTAATATTGATAGATCAATCCCATTTTCAAGAAGCAAATTAACACTTGATCTGATTTGATCAATCTTGCCTCCTCCAACACTTATAACAACAGGTTTTGATAATTTTGAAATACGATTTATTAATGGAAGGTTTCCCAAATCAAAAGATGCAATTTTTATAATATCAGCATCTAATTTTTTTAAGATTTCCAAACTTGGCTCATCAAATGGAGTGGACATAAACTTTACTCCATATTTCATGCAATCTTCTTTCAAGATTGGCAAAAAATGTGGATTTAATTCAAGCTTTTCTCGATGAGCACCATAAGTTTCTGCGAATGCATTTTCACTTTCATAAGGTGCTTTATATGCCTCATCAGAAAATAAATATTTATTATTTCGAGTTTGAAACTTAACTGCATTAGCACCAGCACTCGCAAAAACCTTGATATACTCTCTAGCTAAATCTAAATCACCTTGATGATTTTGACCAACTTCAGCAATAATAAAAGGTTCATTTTCAATTAACAGCTCTTTAAACATAATTTTGCGTTTTTAAATATTCAATAGTAGTCTTCAATCCACTTTCTACATCAAAAAGTGGAGAATAATTAATCATTTTTTTTGCCTTTGAAATATCAGCCAATGAGTGTTTTACATCACCTATCCTTTCTTCTAAGTAATTCGGCATCAAAGATTCATGATTCAGATGTTTTATTATCAAACTCCACAAATGGTTTAAACTTGTCCTATATCCACAAGCTATATTTACCACTTCGTGTGCATTAATATCAGGATAAATTAATAAAGATTTAATATTTGCTTGAACAACATTCTCAATGAATGTAAAATCTCTAGATGTTTCACCATCACCAAAAATTGTTGGTGAAGTTTGATTTAAAGCCGAAGCAATGAACTTAGGAATAACAGCAGCATATGCATTAGCAGGAGATTGCTTAGGCCCAAATACATTAAAGTATCTTAGACCGACAGAATGCAAACCATACGTTTTACTGAAAACATCTGCATATAACTCATTAACTAACTTTGTAACTGCATATGGAGAAATGGGGTTTCCTTCTTTTCCCTCTACCTTTGGCAGAATTGGGCTATCACCATATGTACTACTTGATGCTGCGTAAACAAGACGTTTTAATGTTTTTGAATCTTTTGAAGCATACAAAATATTTAAAAAGCCATTAACATTGACATTATTTGAAGTTAAAGGATCAGCTATACTTCTTGGCACACTTCCTAACGCTGCTTGATGAGATATATAATTAATTCCTTCAATAGCTTTTTTACATGTGTCAAAATCTCTTACATCTCCCTTAATAAATTCAAAGTTTTTTAATCCGATAAAATCTTTTATATTCTCATAATATCCATTTGAAAGATTATCAAGAACTCTAATATGTCCTGCATTATATTTTATTAAATATTCAACCAGATTAGATCCAATAAATCCTGCACCACCTGTTATCAAAAAAGAATATTTTGATAACTCAACTTTATGATAAGGTAAATTGTATAGTTGTTTATTAAACATAATTTATAATCTTGAATCTATAACTTTTCTAGGAAGTACTCCTTTAACATCATAAACAACACCTACTGGAGCAAATGATCGAACATCTAAATTTAAAAACTCTTTATGCGCTACTGCCAAGATTACAGCTGCAAATTGTGTAACAGGAAGTTTGGTAATTACATCAATTCCGTATTCATTCTTCACTACAATAGGATCCACTAATGGATCATAAACATCTATATTTATATCAAAATTTACTAGCTCTCTATAGATATCAATAACACGTGTATTCCTCACGTCTGGACAGTTTTCTTTAAAAGTAAAGCCTAAAAGCAATACTTTTGATCCAATTACTTTAAGATCTTTTCTCATCATCAATTTAACTACCTCTGTTGCTACATATTTGCCCATTGAGTCATTTAGCCTTCTACCTGCCAAGATAATTTCAGGGTGATACCCTACTTCCTGAGCTTTTTGTGCTAAATAATAAGGGTCAACCCCAATACAATGGCCTCCAACTAGACCGGGTTTGAATTTTAGAAAATTCCATTTTGTTCCTGCGGCATCTAAAACTTCATTTGTATCTATTCCTATTAAATTGAATATTTTACTAAGCTCGTTTACAAAAGCTATATTGATATCTCTTTGAGAGTTTTCAATCACTTTAGCCGCTTCTGCTACTTTAATACTTGGTGCCTTATGAGTTCCTGCACTAATAACAGATTTATATAAGTCGTCAACAATTGTAGCTATTTCAGGTGTAGAACCACTAGTAACTTTTAGAATTTTGGTTACTATATGCTCTTTATCTCCTGGATTAATTCGCTCTGGAGAGTATCCACAATAAAAATCTAAATTATACTTTAATCCACTTACTTTTTCAAGTATAGGCACCATTTCATCTTCAGTAACTCCAGGATAAACAGTAGATTCATAGATAACAATATCTCCTCTCTGAAGATAAGATGCAATTGTTTCAGTAGCCTTAATCATGGGAGTTAATACTGGTCGATTATTTTTATCAGTTGGAGTTGGAACAGTTACAATGTAAATGTTACAATCTGATATTGATTCAGGTATTGAAGTTAAAGTCAACCCATTTATTTTTGAATTGCTGTTATCTAAAACTGCATTAAGTAGGTCATTATTAACTTCTAATGTTTCATCATATCCTGATTTTAAGTCCTCAACTCTTTTATTATTAATATCAAAACCAACTATTTTGTATTTTTCAGCGAAGGCTACAGCTAATGGCAATCCAACATAACCAAGTCCAATTATTGCAATTTTTTTATCTTTCATTTTTCAAATATTAATCTCTAAAATAACGCTCAAAAGTGCTCACATTTAACCTATTTTTTCAACATTTTATGAAAACAAATTATAAAAATAAAATATATAAATCAATTAAAAATCACGTTATTAATGATTTCTAACTTTTTGCAAATATTTAGAAATAGTGTGGTCGAAACTAATTCCAAATAAATTTCGTTAATCAATGATCTTTTTAAATAATTGTCCGAAAATCAAATATAAAATACATAAAAATCCACCCAAAAAACTTCCAAAAATAACTGATTTTAATGTGCCAAGTTTTTGTTTTTCTAGTGGCAATACTGGCTTGTCAATTAATTGGATTAATGGCGTTTCTTTTCTTAGAGTAATTTTGGATAATTCAAGTTGTACAATTAACTGCTTTAAAACTTCTGTATTAGCTGTAACATCAACCTGAATTTTTTTACTTTTGGCACCCCTAACGTTCAATGTGGGATTTAAATTATACACATTATCAGCCTCCCTAGCAACATTGGTAATATTGTTATTCAAAACAGCCCTAACACTGTCTGCCTGTTTTTGTAAAACATTGGTATTCATTCTGGCCTTTTTACTTTTTGTTTGAACATAAAACTCAGAGGTTTCATTTGCAACAGCTTCGCAAAAAAGTTTAGAAAATAATTCATCTTCAGAATTCACTTCAATGGAAACAATAGTAACTTTTTTATCTTTTTGAATAATATCTAGATTTTCTTTTTTTGTTAATGCTTTATGAAATTCAAATAGCAGGGAGTCTTGTAATATATTAAACTTGCTTCTATCTGCATCAGGTAAAAATTGAATATTTTGTAAAACCGGCTTTTTTGACCATTTATCTCTTAAATTATTTATTTCTATGTAATAGTCTGCCAATGTTCTTTTCTTACCGTTAATAATATAACTATCTAATAAAACTTTTTCAATGATTAAATGGCTTTTCATTAATGCTGCCAAATTACTAGCAGCAAAAGCACCACCGCCAGCTACGCCACCTAAATCAATTCCAAAACTACTCGCCAATCCTAATGCTCCACTCAATCCACCAGAACCGCCCTTGTCTTCTTCCATGGCAAACGTTAAAGTTGCTTTATAGTTTGGCTTATCAAGCCAATCAATTAATAGACCAATCATACCCCCGAATAATCCAACAAGAAATATAGTTTTCCATTTAGATTTTAAAAACTTGAACCAATATTTAATTTTAAGAATTAATTCCTTCAAAGAGATTTCATCATTTTCAAAATGATTATTCTCTAATTTATTTTGTTCTATCTCCATTTTGTGATTATTATATTGGTTGGATTATTTTTGCAACAAACTGATAGTAGCTAATGCAGAGACAACTTGTGCCAATACAGTAGTGAATTGAATAATCGTTGTAATAGCTTTCTCTTTCTTAGCATCAGTTTCCGGTAATACTACTTCCGCACCGGGTTTGATTCTTGGATTAATTCTGAATAATCCGAAAGTTTTAGTTCTATTAGATTTACCATTCGCATAAATAACATAAGCTCTACCTCTTTTTGCGTATTCTGAAATTCCACCCGCAGCACTAATACACTCTCCTATAGTTAATCCATCTCTATAAACAATATTGGTTGGTCTTAATACACCACCACTTATTTTTACCCTGTTGTCCATCTTAGGAATAACAATCTCATCCTTGCCTCTTAATACCAAGTCTAATTCAGAACCAGGGTTCTTCATGATATAATTGATATCAATCGCAATTTGATAATAATCTTCATCTAATTCTTTGAATAAGGCATTTAAAGTATCTTTTAATTTAATGGTTTTTGATTCAGGATTTAAATTAATATCCGAAGCTGTTGTAATAGCAGAAGCATTAGAACTGTTTAAAATACTTGCTCTATCGGCTTCTTGTTTCGCCTTAAACTTTCTAGTATAAGCCAGCTCAATGGATGTTTTAGTTTCATCTGATTTTAAGGAATCAATATCAAATCTTCTTCTTTTAATAAAGGCGCCTTCACCGTATGCTTCTCCAATTAATCCGCCTGCTCTTTTTACAATATCACTTACTCTTTCTACTCTTGAACTTAAAGTATATTTTCCTGCACTTTGTACTTGACCACTTATAGTTACTATTTCTGGTAAAGTATATCCAACTTTTTTAGTTATGGTTACAACATCTAATGGCTGTAATACAAAATTTTCTTGCCCTGGATTAAAACTTAAATCACCATTGATTTCAGTTTTTAAGATTTGAGTTACTTCTGTATTTTCTACCCTATCGCCATACTTCACTAATCTAGCTACTTCTATATTTTTATTCGCAGCATAGGTAAAACCGCCAGCCATTAAAATTAAATCCTTCACAGTCATGCTATCTATATAATTGAATGTACCAGAAGATCTTACTTCTCCAAGTAATTCAACTGTCAAAGAATCTCTTAATTCTAAAATAGAATTAATATACAATTCATCCTCTCTTTGTAATTCAATATTGTCTGCTGGATTTTTTTCTAACGCTTTTGAAAGATTAATACTAATCATTTCTTTCAATAAATTAGGTTTGGTCCTGATTAATTGTGCTCTACCAATAAAAGCATCTTCTTTTAATCCATCTGCTCTATAAATCAAATCAGCCACTTTCATTCCTGGTGTTAATTCATATACATCAGGACGATATACTGCTCCAGACAATGTTACTCTATTTTGAAAACGGTTAATTATTTTAGAAACGGTTATTTGATCCCCACCCTTGGGCATATATTTATTAAAATCTGTATTGGAAACATCTTTGACTGATTTTTCTTTATCATTTTTTTGAATAATCTTCACCCAAGCAGAATAAGCATTATCAGTAAAACCACCAGCATATTGTAAAATTTGAGCAAAACTTTCTGTGCCAATTACTTCAAAAATTCCTGGTCTTTTTACTTCACCTTTAATCTCTATCCTTTGTTTAAAGGCAGGTACTCTAATAATATCATTGTCTTTTAAACCAATATTTTGAGATTGGTCACCATACTGCATAAACTTATATAAGTCTACTTTCTTGAATAATTTATTATCTCTAATTACTTCAATTTCTCTATACGATCCAATATTATTTGGACCACCTGCTTCAGTCAACACACTAATTACATTTGACAAAGAAGACACATTCATAGTACCACTTTTATAAGCCCCTATTAAATTTACATGAATAGTTCTAATATCGCCTAAGGTTAAATCAATCTTTGATTCCCCTCTACTTAAACTCGAATAAGCAGTAGTTGCCATTTGTTGTTTAATTCTTGTTTTAGCTGCCTCAATGGTCAATCCACCGACTTTAATATTGCCTACATTATCTACATAAACCTTTCCTTCTTTGGTTACAACCAAATCAGACGAATATTCTTGCACTCCATAAATAACCAATTTCAAAACATCATTTGGCCCAATTTCATAATTGGTAGGTGTGGCTATAGATTTATTTGCTGCATTAGCAGAAGCACTATTGATAAATAATTCAGAACCATATAATAATGGATTGATATTAGCATTGATTGATAATGAGGTACTATCTTTTCCAATTACTGCACTGTTGGTTTGCACTTTTGCGCTATTGGGGCTCTTTGATTTAGCCATTACAATACCAGTATTATTGTTGATTCTATCTTTTAATTTAGCAAATTCTGCGGGAGGCATACCTTTAGCTATCGCTTGAGCTTCAACTTGTTCAATCGTAAAACCTCTTTTTTGTAATTCAGATTTTACTTGATTAATCTGTGTTTCGGTAAGTGCTTCTACTTTAATATTACTTAAGTCTCTACCCGCAAGTGGGTCTTGGGCTAAAGAAATCAATGAAATAGTGATTAAAGCAGTGGCAAGAAAGTACTTGACTAGTTTCATAAAGAATATTTAACAATTGTAAAAATTTTGGCAAGCTATCGCATTTTAAGTCACAATAAGTACTTAATTACGTTTTTGAATCGTGAAAGAAATTCAATTACAAAAATAAGTAATATTTTGCATAAACTGATGAAAAGTAAGCACTTGTTTTGAAAGTTTTTTGTTTACATTATTTAATTTAACTTTGGAATATTAATAAAGTATACTCCGGCATGAAGAAACAACAACAGTTTCTTAAAAATATTAGCTACACTTTAGATATAATTATTATATTGATTGCATATAGCATTTCCAAAATTATAGTACAAGAAGCTGATTTACATAATTTTAGTTATAATTTTTTTATATTATCTATAATTTTATGGTTTTCAATGTCTTTTTTTTCAAAAATATATATAGAAAAGAGATCCAATAAATTTTCAGAAGAGATGGTTCAAATTATTTACCACTCCATATTATTTGTAGTTAGCCTTACATCCTTATTATTCTTTTTAAACCTAAACCATAAATTTCCTTCTAAATTTATCATTGTTTATATTAATTTTTTGGCCATTTTAGCCATTTTAACCAAATATGGTATTAGAAAAAAAATTCACGCCAATTTGAATAAGGGCATATTTTATGACTATGTGTTGTTAGTAGGTTCTACAAAAGCAGCCGACGATTTTATTAATGCCGTTAAGAAATATTATTATTATGGATACAAGTGTATTGGCTATGTTGATGAAATTAGAAACTCTCACCTGGAAAGTGATTATTTAGGTGGTTTCTCTAATCTTCAAGAAATTATTAAAAATCAAAACATAGACGAGGTTTTCATTGCTTTACCCACCAGCGAAAATGAAAAAATTCAAAGCACTATTGCCATATGTGATCATAACAATATTAAAGTTAGAATTCTTCCCAATTTAACCGAAATAACTTCAAGTTCTGTTTATATCAACAATATTGGCTTATTGCCAGTAGTGAATGTAGGAGATCTGCCATTAGATAAAACAGAAAATAGATTATTGAAAAGAGGTTTTGATATCTTCTTTTCTATTATGTTTTTTTTATTGATTGGATTTTGGATTTTTCCTTTAATAGCCATCATTATCAAATTAACCTCAAAAGGCCCAGTGTTTTTCAAACAAGAAAGATGGGGAATTAATAATAATAAAATTATTTGCTACAAATTTAGATCTATGATCGAAGAAAGTAGCGATATTGATGAAGATGGAAAATACAATCAAGCGCAAAAAGATGATCCTCGCATCACTTTGATTGGAAGAATATTGCGTAAAACCAATATGGATGAATTACCACAATTTTGGAATGTATTAATTGGTAATATGTCAGTGGTAGGCCCAAGACCACATCCTACACAGTTAAATTTAGAATCCATGGAAACGGTGGATAACTATATGTTAAGACATAAAGTGATACCAGGCATTACAGGTTTGGCTCAAGTAAACGGTTGTAGAGGGGAGACCAAAACAACTGAAGATATGCAAAGAAGGGTCAACTTTGATTTATACTATATTCAAAGATGGAATTTCTGGTTAGATTTACAAATCATCATCCAAACAGTGATCAATATATTTAGGGGGGATCAAAATGCTTATTAAAAATTTCAGCTTAAAGAAATATCTATTTCTTTTTCTTCTTTTAGTTTTTGTATTGAATAATTCAAAAGCACAAAATATTTGGGAAAATCCCAATAGTCCTATTTATACCTATTTAAGTAGAATGGCTCAAAAGGGTTTAATTGATTTCAATGATTTAATCAAACCAGTCAATCGAAATCAAATTCAAACAGCTTTACTTGAATTATCCACTAAAAAGAAGGCATTGACATTGGTAGAGAAGAATGAACTTGAATTTTATTTACAAGAATACCGACCTGTCTTCAATAATGACTCAATTTTGGATTTATTAAAAAAAGATGCCAATAATCGTTGGAGGTTTTTCAACATAGTAAATTCGGATTTTGAACTACACGCAGATCCATTATTTGGTGTAAATAGTTATTCGAATAACAATAAATCAACTAATATACTATCTAGTGGTTTTGAAATATGGGGAGCCATTGGTAAAAATAAGAACTGGGGATATCAAATTTATTATAGAGACTATACTGAAAATGGTAATCTAATTTCAAACAATCTAAAAGCAACTCCTTTGCCTGGAAGAATTTTAGTTGGAACTCAAAAAATCAATTCAATAAACTATACGGATTTAAGAGCCAGTATCAATTATAAATGGAAGCATGGAAATATCAGTGTGGGAAAAGATAATTTAATTTGGGGCTATGGTGAAAACGGCAATATTGTTTTATCCAATAAAGTTCCTTCATATCCATACATCAGATTGGATTATAATCCTTTAAAGTGGTTAAGCTTTAATTATTCTCATGCTTGGTTAAATTCAAATATAACAGATTCAAGTCTATCTTATTTGAATAATTCTGGAAGATTAGAAAATGATAAAAGAACACTATTTGTGCAAAAATTCTTTGCCACTCATAGTATTCAAATCACTCCTATGAAGGGTTTAAATTTGGCTATTGGTGAATCAATTGTGTATAGCGATAAAATGGACTTGGGATTTTTAATTCCAGTTAACCTATTTAAATTTTATGATAATAATAGAAGTAACTATTTAATTGAAGCAGGTTCTAATGGACAATACTTTTTTTCTATCAACTCTCGTAATCAAATCAAGAATACGCATATTTATGGGACCCTCTTTATTGATGAAATTAAGGTGAGTGCACTATTCAATCAAAAAGAAAAAAGAAATCAGCTTGGATATACTATTGGAGCATCAATAACAGATCTTTTAATACCTTATTTAACTATTGGTACTGAATATACAAGAGTCAATCCTTTTGTATACAATAATCTTATACCTGCCCAAACCTATACATCTTATAATTTTAATTTGGGTGATTGGATGGGAAATAATTTTGATAGAGCAATAATTTATGCTAGATATAACCCAATTGCTAAATTACAGTTATACGCAAGAATGCAACAAATAAGAAAAGGGGGAAACGGGACCATTTATGAACAATATGTAATGCAACCACAACCAGCTTTTTTAAATAATTTGCAATTTAATAGAACAGATTGGTTGATTCAATTAAGATACGAATGGATTAATAACCTTTACCTCAATACATCAATTGAAAGAAGACTAAGCAAAAATACCTATCAATTTGGCATTTCATTTGGTTTATAAGCACTGTAATACTCTTCTATTAACAATAGACCAACCAATGTCCAAAAAGGGAAAGCACCCATGGGTCCTTCAAAAAATACATCAAAACTTCCGTTGATAATATAAGCTAACAATATACAGGTTAATCCTAATGTCTTACCTGATAGTTTTTTAGTAAACAATGGTTTAAACAATAACCATAACCAATACAACCAAATAAAGAAAATAATATAGCCAAACCTTGCAATAATGGTTAAATGAAAATTATGAGGTGATCTTAGGTTTTCATCCACACTAGTTAAATCATTACCTGCTAAACTCATTCCCAAACCTTTGCCAATAAAAAAATGTTCTAATGTGAAACTTTGATTTAATAGTTTAGCCCACCATACCAAACGCCAAACCTTATTATCTGTTAAACTTCCATCAATATCACTACTAACAATAGAACTAAAATTATCGGTTATTTGAGATAAGCTAATCGTTCTTCCTTGTGCATCTCCCTCAATTTCTATAGCAGCAAACACACCAAATACAATTATTAAAAGTAAAGGAATAAACTTCAATACTTTTCTTAAACCATCTGTGATTAAACTCGTTTTGGAGAAAAAGAAAAAACAAAAAATGCCAGCTAAATAAGCAAGACTTCCAGACCTTGTAAAGGCCAATAAAATCAATAAATTGATGAAAATTAAAATAGAATTTAATATTATCCAATTACGAGTATACTTTTCAGTAAAAAGAATCATTAAAATTGAACTAATCAATAAGTGTAAAGACTTATCTCCATTTTTATAAAGAAGTATATGCTGACCTCCAAAAATTTCAATGGGAGGTAAATTTAAAAAAACATAATAAAATAATAAAAAATTCAAAAATAAGACAAAAGGAATCCATTTGTAAATTTGTATTAAACTTTGCCAAATAAAATTTCGCTCATCTTTGAAATAAAATAATATTATAGTAAACCATGCATACTGAATAGCCAAAGAATCTCTTATGACATTAAAGATGTTATATTTTACTAATCCAAATAAAATATAAATAAACATAATTATAATTAATGATATAATGATTAGGTGTCTTTTATCAAGATGTAGTTCAAAATGCCTTCTATTCAAAAATATTAAAACAACCCCGGCAATCAATATAACTTCTGCTAAATAAGAGTATGCAATGCCTTTATTAAAAAATGCATATAGCATCAAAATGATAAAATAAGTTCTTATATATATTCTATTTAATAACTGCATGAAGCAAATATTTTATAGATAATTGGAATTGTTGATTGAATTTATCGGTTAAACTAGATGGTTCATCATATAGGGAACCATCCTCGTATCTTATCCATCTATAATTCATGGCATTAGTATTAACAAAACCTGTAGATAATAAAATATTTTTAATAGGCATTAACTGAAACTCTAGTTTAGTATTAATATCTACCCAATATCGATTATAATAACCATATCCAAATCCACTTGCAAACGGGTTATAGTATACACTATAATAAAAATCATTATTATGGGCAATTCTTTCAACAAATAATCCTATTTTATTGTATCCCTTATTCCAACTGAAAGAGAAACTTTGACTATTTGATCCTGGACCAATAAAAGCTCCTAATAATTGTCCGTTATTTGAATACCCTTGTTTAATATTTTTATTCAAATACCAACTATTTGCTTTTCCTCCAGCAAATGGATAACCTAAATTAAAGATATTTTTTGGATTCATTAATTGTAATTGAGTAAATTCTAAATTTAAATTAAAATACGACTTGCCTTTATTTATTAAAACTAATTTAGTTGCACCAAATACATATCCAGTTCTTGGATTCTTATCTTTAAAAAATTTCCAAGGATAGGGAGCCACATCAGGTAATCCAATTTCTCCATAAAATTCTGCATGATCTTTAGGCATAGAAAATCGAAACATAAAAGAACCTATATTTTGTTGTATCCGATCTTTACTAAAGAAACTATATGGTAGACCAAATTCATTTTTTTGATTAGCATAATATTGTCTTGAAAATGCATAGCCCAAATATAAATTAGGAACCCACTTAGGACTCCAATTAATTGTTATTGCATCTATCCTTCTTTGATCTAGATTCTTAAATACCTTACAAGGCTGGCAGACATTTAACAATTCTTGGTCAATATCTGTAAACCATGTAGTATCTAAAATACCTGCAATTGCACTAAATTCAAAATTACCAATACTTGATTTTATTGGTTTTACAGTATTTAAATAATAATGTCGAAAACCACCTGCATTATTGGTGAAAATTAAACTATTCCTTTTTCCAGGACCCCACCATATATTTTCAGCAGAATAACCAAAAGTTAGAAAATTTGTTTTAATTCCAATCCTAGATTGACCAAAACTTGTTGTATCAATTCTATCATAACCAAATTGGCGAAAATGATCAATATTATTAGCCACCATACCAAAATACTTAAACATGAAATTACCGTCTTCGGGATTTCCAGCATAATATTCTTGTGGTATATTCTGGACAAGTAATTTTTCGGGTTGATAATTGATATCTAAAATTCCCCATTGGAGATTTATTCCAATACTATATCGCTCTTGCCAACCTCTTGCCGGATACATTAGACCATCATTAATACTTTGAGGCAACAAAGAATTATTTTGAAAGTCATACCCAAACTTAATTGATTTTATAATATTCTTAGTTTTCTTATTGAATATATTTTGAATGTTTTGAAATGAACTTGTTGATCTGATCATAAAAGAATTCTCTATTTTTTTAGTTGAATCATCTTTTAATTGAAAAGTTTTTTGATAGTCCATTAAATGAATTTCATCCAAAAAGGTATTTTGAGAAAAAATTGGAATTGGAAATAAAAATAAAATAAGTCGAATTAAAATGTCTTTTTTTACCATATATATAAAGTATTAAAAAACATATAAAAATTGTTAGCACTTTTATTTTCTATTCTTGCATAATTTTCTGAATTAATGAATTCAATATTTAAATTAAAAATCAATTTATGAAATTTTTGTTTGTAAATTAATCCATAAGAAAAATCACGCCATTGTGCCAGACCACCTTTTTCATCAAAAAGGTTGATTCCACCAGATGGATTTTGAAGGATATTTTGAAATCTAATACCAATTTTAGTTAAATTTTTATTTAGACTAAGGTTTATTGTTTGTAAATTATTGCCCCAACCACTTCCGGCTCCTAATATTTGGTTTTGATTACTAAATCCAGTAAAAGTATGAACATACCAGTTCCCTGCTTGTCTTTGAAGATAACTTGGCGTTTGCGCCATTCTTGTCGCTTCCAATTCTATATTTAAAAAATAATTTCTTTTTAATTTTACAATTTTTTTTAGTCCTAATATTGAGGCCGAGGAATGTGAATTATCTAACAATAAATCTCTCAAATTAGATTTCCCGTCATTATATCCATATTCAAAATATAGTTCTGCATTTTCATTAATAAATAAATATTTTATAAACCCACTTAGAACTTGATCAATTGGCTTATCGTTATCTTGATAAACATTTCTAAAAAATGGTAATAAAACAGGTATGTAATCAACTTTGAAATTTTTACTTTTCTCTTGAAGAGTAGGCTGAATAAATACCCTATTGAACCCCAAGTATAAATTTTTAAATAAAAATGGGTTATAGGTTATTGTAACAGAATTTAAATATTTTGTATATGGATCAATAGGTGTTCTCTTTAAGAGTCTATTTTCAAATCCTTGATTTGGATTTTGTATTAAAGTTCCGCCAAATAGAGAAAATTCAAAACTACCTAACGGTGTTTTAATCGGTCTTATTGTATTAAATCCGATATGATTAAATCCTTGAGCATTATTAGTCATTAACAAAGAACTAATTATACCAGGCCCTCTCCAAATATTATTTGATCCAGCATTTATACTTAACGGTCCAAAATCAATTCTTAAACTACTTTGTCCTAAAATCAATTTATTCAAACTTGGATTCACTTGTCCCCATTCGGCACTGGTTTCATATTGATCACTAGCTGTACGAAAATATTCTGGTCGAAGGGTTAAATGAATATTTCTCCAGTGCATATAAACTCCACCACTGACTAGATACTGATACCCTTTAGAAAAACTGAGTGGTCCATCGTTCCAGCCATAAGGGTGGTGTGAATTGTATTTTTGTAAATAGTTAAATGGCAATAATTGAAGATCAAAATGTTTTTTATGCACCAAGTGCCCATTATTTTTTAAAGTTGGATCAATGGCTTTTAATAAACTATCATAAGTTACCGATTTGGGTAAGATATAAGGTCTAATGGTTAAGGAATTATTTGCAGGTAGTTTTCCTAATAATTGTAAGTCCCTGATATTTTCATCAAAATCGGTGTAGCCCACTGCGATAGGCATAGCATTTTCATTTTTAGTATAAGGAGCTTCTTTTTGATATTTAAACCAACGTTTATTATTGA
Source organism: Bacteroidota bacterium (assembly GCA_947459415.1). Taxonomy (GTDB): domain Bacteria; phylum Bacteroidota; class Bacteroidia; order UKL13-3; family UKL13-3; genus B1. Next base: position 8,775 of record CANHDN010000004.1, on the reverse strand, counting down.
AAGATTTATTAGTACTATCTTTTACAAAAGGATTTTTGAAATGTGGAAGACCAAAATGAATTTGGGGAATCTTAGGTAGACTAAATCTCTTTTGTGCATGCGAAAAAGTACTAGCTAGTAAACCCACTAGTAGTATTATTGAAAAAATAAATATAGGGGGAGACTTTAAACGCATGTTAATCACTTAACAAAGTTAAATCCTATTTACTACAAATAAGATTTTTTTGAAATATTTGTGTTCAAATAATTTAATACCTTTACTACCTATCCAAAATTACATGAAAATATCGGTTGCTTTTATTGTTTATAACGGATCTAACTATATGCAACAGCAATTAGATTCTATTCTACACCAAACGCATAAAGTAGATGAGATTATTGTCTGTGAAGACAATTCAACAGATAATACCAAAGAGATTTTGGAAACCTATAGTCGAGCCAATCCTGGTTTATTTAAAATTTTACATAATGATCAAAATCTGGGGTCGAATAAAAATGCAGAAAAAGCCATTCAACTTTGTACAGGGGATATTGTTTTCTTATCAGATCAAGATGACGAGTGGTTGCCTAATAAGGTAGAAAGAACAATGGCTTACTTTACAGAAAATCCTCATATTAATGGGGTTTTCTCTAATGGCTTTTTAATGAACGAGAACTCAGAGTTAGATACTCAAAATGCTTTATGGGATTCTATGAGTTTTCCTTTTGACAAATTAAAGGATGACCCATCTTTATTAAGAAAATATATTCATACCAACGAAAACTGTGCTACAGGGGCAACTATGGCATTTAGGAAAAATTTGCCTTTCTTAAGCAAACCCATCCCTTCCATTAAATTTTTAATTCATGATAGATGGATTGCTTTTAATTTATCCAATGATAATAAGTTGGAATTTATAGAAGAAAAGTTAATCAAATATAGACTTCACGATAAACAACAAATAGGAGGCAAAAAAGCAGAGATGCAAAAATATTTACAAATGAATTGGGATCTATTAAATAATAATATTCATGTTGATAATTTTACAGATATGAAATATATCTTAAATAGAATTGAGATTAATATGCATGTACAATATCAATTAGCAAAATTCTCCCATAAATTATACGACAATTCAGAATGGATTAAACTTTTAGAAAAAAAGCATCAATTGTATATGCAATATGCTTTTAGACATTTTCCAATATTGACCATACTTAGAAGCATCAAGAAAATATTCAGTCCTACTTTCTCTCGATAAAATCGTTGATATAAACTTTAATATAACTATCTTTTACTAAGAACATATGGTATATAAAGAACCACACAGCGGAGATAATTATTATGGTAGTTAATCTTAAAACATCATCTGCAATAATAGTTTTGAAGATAATGGCAAATAATACATAAGGTAATAGAGAAGCTATACCAGTGATAAACATTTTATACAAACCATCGATGGTAAAATATTTATTGGTAAAATAAATAAAAGATAAACATACGGATAGCTCTGTAATCAATATGGTGATTGCTTCTCCCACTTCTTTAAAGTGGGGTACCAATAAAATTGAAAGTATAATGCTAATGACCATTCCAATAATCGCAGAATACAATATCTGTCTGTCTTTAGAAAAAGCACTTAATATCTGAAAGCCAAAAATAGAAGAGAGACTAACAATTAATATTAAAGGTGCTGTAATTTGTAATGGCAGAATAGCTCTATCAAAACTAGTGCTGAACAATAAGTGTACTATTTCTTGTGCACACAAAATTAAAATAGTCACAGCTGGAATAGAGATGCTAATTAACACAAAAAACACCTGTCTAATGTATTCTTTGAACTTATCAATTTCTCCATTTTGATATAATCCAATCAAACTGGGAAAGACTGCTACCGTAATAGCGCTGAATACCGCTATGATTAATTTGTTCAATTTTAAAGCAGTAGAATAATAACCCACACTTTCATTATTTGCTAAGAACCCTAATAAAATAGTATCTAAAGAAAAATAGATGCTAATTGAAAATATAGTTAGAAATAAATACAATAATGGCTTCAGATGTTTTTTAAGATCTAATCCTTTAAACAAATGCTGGTCAATATTGATTAATTTTTTTAAACTATTATAATTAAAAATAGCAATCAAGACATTTAAGCCCACTTGCATTTTCATATAATTTACATAATCTAATTTGCTTTTGATGAGTACAAAAACAAAAACAATAAAAAAGAATCGAATAATAAATTGTCTAATAGCAATAAACCTAAACTGATCCATTCCATTAAAAAACCATTCTAAATAAAATACTTGTAAAATAAAATATACTACCGTCCAATAAAATAGTTCTTTCTCAGTAAGTAATTGTGGTACTAAATGTATACCTATAAAAAATAAAAAAGCTAATCCAATGGTACAAATAAAATTGATCGTGAAAATTTCTGTAAATAATTTGGTACGCTCTTCTATCTTATTTTGCAATTTGGCAATCTCTCTAATACCATAAATGGGTATACCCAATGCAGCTAGCATCACAAAATACTTGGCCATACTTTCTGCAAAGTTCAATGCACCCACATGCTCTGGACCCAAGGTTCTTGCCAAATAAGGGAAAGTAATCAAAGGAAAGAATACCTGTGATATGGCTAATAATACATTATAAAAAATACTGTTCTTTACAGACATGGGTTAAAACTAATGAAATTCTAAGAAAAATAGGCTTTTATGCTATTTCTTATATTCAATACAAATAATATAATGGCTCTTTTTGTTTGGTACCCAAATGGGTCTTTTCTGATATAGCTTCCCTTATCCCATGTGGTAATTATCTCCTTATAAATTGTACCTACTTTAATTTGTTTTGGATCTATAAATTGTTTGAAGATATCAAATGGAGTAGAAATTTGAGCAGTTTGTTTTAATAAGTATTTTGCAGTCTTTCTATTGATAGAATATCCATAAGCACAATAAATGGTATTGATTAATGGCTCACCAATGATATAATTCCCTATTTTTTTGGTGATGGTGGATTTTTTAATTTTGGCATTTCCCTCCCAAGCACCCCAGAAAAAGATATCAAATTCCTTCGTGACATTTTCAAATTCATTAGATAGCAATTCAAAATTGAGGAACTTACTATCCGATTCTAATATTAGAAAATGCTCTTGATCATTTGTGGCAGTTTCTACTATTTTTTTAAGAATATTCCTATGTCCAATCAAACAAGCAATTTCAGTAGCCATTAATGCCTTGCCAGTTCTTTTTTTAGATAAGTTGATCATTTTATCCAAAAAGGGAATATGTGTGGTGCTTGGATAAATAGATTCAGAGATAGTAAATTGCTTAAACATCTTGCGCATTGCTTGTACTCTATCTGTTCTATCCTTTTCCAAGGGCGAGTATAAAATAAAGCTATGTATATTGGCTACTTTCATTAATCTATAAAGCTAAATTGATATTGCTCGAAATTTCCAAAATATTGTTGTTGTTTAGCCCAAGGTGTAACAAACAATTGTGTAAAGCCTTTAGGATAAAATATATAATGAGGCTTATTCAAAAGATTAGCCAAATGAATAGGTAAACTATCAGCACCAATAATCATTTCTGAATTTTGGATTAATGCTAATAAATCATCAAAATTATCGTACAAAATTGTTGAAGAATGATGATTTTCGTTTTCGGGAGCTTGTTTAAAATATGCTACTTGCACTTGCTTATCTTTTTGTTTCAAAATAGTAGCAATATTCTTCAACACATCATTAGGAATATTCTTGGCAGGCAATCTAGAATCTGGGAAAATGACAATATTATTAATTGGATTGGTGCCTGTGTTTATTTCATGGTTTTGACTAATCTGAAAAAAACGATTATACGTTTCGTAAACATTTTCTTTTTTAAGTATAGGTCTAAATTTTTGACCTATTAGTAAATTAAAACTTGTAAGTCTCTTGTCTTGTTCTAAATAGTCTATACCAAGTTTATTAGGATTATTTCGAAGCCAATTCTTTATCTTGAATAATTCTTTAACTGCGCCTATGCTGAAAAAATATCTATTTGTAAAAAAACTTAACAGCGTTTTTTGTATGCCAAAATCTACGAACTCTATGGAGATAGCTGAAGTATCGACAAACTTAGAAACAGCCAAAAAAATGGGATGTAAATGCTTTGAAGCAACAACATGGTAGTCTTTTTTGAAATCGCTTTTTAATAAAGCCTGCAAGAAAATAATAAAATCCCCATACGCTCTTAAGACAAATACACGATGCATAAGCTTCTGTATTAGTTTTCTGTATACTTGTACAATACGTAGAAAAGAGATAACACAAACCCAACAGCAAATCCAATCAATAGATAATATCTTGCGGGTGTTCTTTGATCAAACAATGGATATTTAGGTGCGTCCAAAACTTGTATGACAGGCGTTTGATTAATTAAAGTCAACTTCATTGTTTCCAAATTCTTTACCACCTCACCATACAATGCACTTGATACATTTTTATCTCTTGTGATGCCTTCGTTAGGAATTGAAAGGTTTATATAGTTTCTTCTATCAGTAGTTGAATTCAATGTATATTGTAACGAATCCGCTTTTCTTTGAATTTTCTCTATACTTCTTGATAAATTTCCTGTCTTAATATCTATGTATAAGTCACTTGTTTTCTTCATTAATTTTTCTTCAAACATTTTAGAAAAAACCTGACTAGGAGAAATCACCTCTAATGTAATGATAGAGCTTTTCTTGCTCTTTTTCTCTACATTTAAATTTTTATTGATGGAAGTATACATTAAATACAAAACGCTGTCATGTATTAATGTATGTTTACCATCTTCTGTCAATGCGCTAAAATTCAAAGCTTTTGCAGTGATATTTTTAGATGCCAAAGATTTGTTTAAACCAGAAATGATTAAATAGTAATCTGCAAGAGTTTGTCCTTTTTCTGGAATGTCTTCTTCTATTTTGGTTAATAATACTTTTTCAATAATAGCCCTAGACTTCATGATCTCCAAAATATTATCTCCATCAAATAAGCCTGCTCCTCCTCCTGTTAAACCTCCTACATCAATACCAAATTGAGATGCCAAACCAGACAATCCTCCCCCTCTGCTCCCTGACTTATCCTCTACTATAAATGTGGCAGTAGCCTTATAACTAGATGGTTGTAATTTACCATAAATCAATCCTATAGAACTTGTAATAATCGTTACAAGAGCAATCATCTTCCATTGACCAATAAAGTAGGTCAAGAAACGCTTGATAATTTCTTTTAATTCAGGATATTTTATGGTTTGTGGACCCGTAGTCGTCATATTGGTTTTATTACTGCAAATATATAAAATATAATCCCTTTGACCTATCTATAGCTCAGATCTACAATTTCCTTATAGATATTCTTCAGCATTCCTTTCACGCGTTTTAGCTTCTTAAATACAGAAATACCCTTATAATACCTAACATCTATAATTCGTTTCATGAAATTGTCGTCAAACAGTACTTTATTGGCTTCAATGAGTTCTATCGCTCTAGCTCTGATATGATTGATATTATCAAAATTCGATTTACCATCGGAATAAGTTCGGTCACCGGACTGCACTGGTCTGCAATGTTTGATTTGTATAGCATGCACCACAGCCGTATTGGTCATTTGATGAATAACCTGTAAAACAGGCATCATATATACATCTATTCCTTGACCTGTAATGGTCTCATTAAAATATTTTCCAGCTGCCTTGTACAATTCTTCTCTATAAACCGGGAACATAATCTCTACCCAGTTTTCTCTTTTTATCTGATAACCAGTTTTATGTGTAAACTGTCTATGATCGAAATAACTATCATGGGTAATACTTGGTTGAAAAACATCTAGATTGTTCAACTTTCCAATAAACAATAATTTATTTAAATCTGAATAAGTTGTATAAATATCATCATCAATTACACCAATGTATTCATACCGATCTTCGTTATTTGAATACAGATATTTATATACTTCGTAAAAAACTTGTCCTTTGTTTTCTGTTCTAGCAGAAACAAAATGAGTAGGATCTAAATGTGCTAGTAATGATGCAGATGCTTTTGCACTATGATCAAAAATTAATAAATCAAAATTTCTTTGGGTATCCTGTAATACATATTCCAAGGGCTTTGAGACCCCGTCCCATGTAATGACTATTAATGATTTATTGGATTGTTTTCCCATTATTTTTCTATTTGATATACCGCAAATGACTTGTTGAGTCCCAAGAATTTTTCTGTGAATAATTGGCTTCCTTTGAACATTCCCACAAACTCTTTCTTCGACAATAACCTCACTTCCTTAACTAACGAAATAGCGCGTTCTTTATTTTCTGCTTTAGGAATATGTCCTAAATTAAAATGTTGGGTCAGAAATACTTGTACCCTAAATGGCAAAAACTGAAAGAAGGGGAATACCCAATGTGGTTCAATAGGAAAATACTTATTAGGGGTTTGAATAAAATAGCTTTTTCCAACCCTCCTGGTCTCTTTGGCCATTTTTTCTTGCTGTTCTAGGGTAAACAAATGTTCTATCACCGAATTAGAATAGACTAAATCAAAACTCTTGTCTGCTATACCCTCCAAATTAGTAGCATCTCCTTTTATAGATGTAAAACCAGGGGTTTTTACATCTGTTTTATACAAGTTAAGCAGGACTATTTCGATATTCTCGCCTAGATCTAACCCTTGGTTTATCCAGTAATCCTCCGTCCCCCCAATATCTAAGATTTTGATCTTTTTTCCAGATTGCATCATATCCTCCAATAGAGCTTTAAAAAAAACAAATCTTTTGGCCCTAAAGTAATTTGAAATTGTGGCTTTCATTCGCTCAAAACTATTGAAAATCAGACAAATTACGCTTAAAATAGGTCAAAAAAACCTCATATATGACTGATTTTTAGGCCTATTAGCTTAATTTTGCCCACAATCAATCGTTCAAAGCACCATTTCATGAAAAAAGTTATTGTTTTAGGAGGAGGAGGTTTTATTGGAGGGCATTTAGCCAAGAAATTAAAGAACCAAGGTTTCTTTGTTCGTGTGGCCGATATTAAGAACCACGAATACATGGCGCATGAAGATATTTGTCATGAATTTATCCAATGTGATTTAGCCGATCCTCGTGCGGTAGAAGAAGTCATTTTTGAAGATTGCTACGAATTATACCAATTAGCTGCCGACATGGGTGGTGCGGGTTATATTTTCACTGGCTTGAACGACGCCAATGTAATGACCAATTCTGCTTTGATCAATTTAAATGTAGCGAAAGAAGCGGTGAAGAAAAAAGTGCAAAAAGTATTTTACTCTTCTTCTGCTTGTATGTATCCTGAACACAATCAATTAGATTCTAATAATCCTAATTGCGTAGAGAGCTCTGCTTATCCTGCGAATCCTGATTCTGAATATGGATGGGAGAAATTATTTAGCGAAAGAATTTTCTTAGCATACCACCGTAATTTTAATTTGAATGTGCGAGTGGCACGCTTCCATAATATTTTTGGACCACAAGGTACTTGGACAGGTGGTAAAGAAAAAGCACCTGCAGCCATGTTGCGTAAAGCAGCTGAGACTGCAGAAGGTGGAAGCTTTGAAGTATGGGGAGATGGTTTACAAACAAGAAGTTTCTTATACATTGATGAATGTTTAGAAGCAGTGGAGCGTTTTATGAAAACAGATTTTACTGGCCCTGTGAATATTGGTTCTGAAGAAATGGTCACCATTAATCAATTAGCACAAATGGCGATTGATATTGCTGGTAAGAAAATTACTATTCACAATATTGCTGGTCAAGAATTTATTGATAAGTACGGATTTAAATGTCCTCTAGGGGTGCGTGGTCGCAGATCTGATAATGATTTATACCGCAAGAAAATGGGCTGGGAAGTGTCTGAACCATTGATTGAAGGTATGCGCAAAACTTATTCATGGATTAAAGAACAAGTTGATGCCAACAAAGGTTAAGATAACTGGCGTTGATATATTTGTGGGCAACAATAATACATTTGCCCAAGAATTAATAAATGATTGTAATGGTGGGGTGAAGGGCGCGAACCGCAAGGTGAGCGCAACAAGTGCGCATGGGCTTGTGTTTGCGAGCAAGAACTCAGATTTTAAAAACACCTTAAATAATTTTCATTATAATTTACCCGACGGCATGCCCATTGTTTGGGTAGGCAGATTAAAAGGACATCGACACATGCAAAGATGTTCTGGTGTAGATATGTTTGAAGTGGTGATGAAAGTAACTGCTTCTCATAATAATATCAAACATTTTTTCTGTGGAGGTAAAGAAGGTGTAGCAAAACAATTACAAGCCTCTTCTGCTAATAATTTAGGCAATAGCAATGTAGTAGGTACTTATAGTCCTCCTTTTAGAATCATGACCGATGAAGAATTTGCTGCACTAGGACAAGAAATCAATAATACAGGTGCGAATATTGTTTGGATTGGTCTAAGCACTCCTAAGCAAGAAGTATTTGCTGCTAGTTTAGCAAAGCATTGCTCGGTTGATTATATCATTACCGTGGGTGCTGTCTTTGATTTCTTTACAGGAAATTTAGAACGCGCACCACGTTGGATACAAAATATTGGATTAGAATGGTTCTATCGTTTACTAAAAGAACCACGCAGATTATTTTCTCGCTACTTTGAAGTAGTGCCAGGATTTATCGCGCTTAACTTGAAAGAATTATTTTCTAAAAAATAAGTGCCCGCATATAGCGAGCACTTTATTGAATTTCGTGTTTTTAAATTACTAAAACACCAAGGGTACATTTAACTTAATG
>CANHDN010000003.1 GCA_947459415.1 Bacteroidota bacterium | reverse complement strand
GTTCTTAAAAAGCCTTACCACTTGTGGTGAGGCTTTTTTTTTGAACTCTTTTTTGCCTAATATTTACTTAAAATCTTGGCTTTTTGCTTGATTATTTTACCGTTAAGCCAATTTTCTTAGCTTCAATCCAGAAGTTAGGAAAAGATTTTTTAACAGATTCACTTTCAAGTAATACAATATTTGATTGCGCAATCGCTAGCATGCTAAAAGCCATCGTAATTCTATGGTCGTTTTCTGTGTTTATGCAGGAATTTTGATAAAAGGCATGAGCCAATCCATCATGACATAGGGTATTTTCAGTTGTCTTAACCTTAAAATGTAACAAATCAAGTCCATTTTTTAATGCTATAATTCGGTTGCTTTCCTTCACTTGTAAGCTACTGATTCCTTCTGCACAAAAAGGAATAGAGGCTCCAGCGCTTGCACAAATAATAGCTGGAGCTAAATCTGGATGATTAGTGAAATCAATTTTATTTATATTTAGCTTACCCTTCCTTATTTTACTAATTGCTACACCATTTTCCTTTTGAATACTATTTATTCCAAATTCCTCCATCCATTTGGCTAAAATAGCATCACCTTGTATAGAATTTAATTGTAAGTTTTCAAAAAAAAGGTCTGCTTTTTCTGCCAAAATAGCTGCTTCATAAAAGAATGCAGCGCTACTCCAATCTGCCTCAATGTTGTATGTTTCCGGAATATTTTCTTGATGTATTGAATAAGCTTTAATTAACCTGTAATCCTCAGATATTTGACATGGTATTCCAAACTCTTGAAGCATTAACTGAGATAGTTTAATATATTCTTTACTGACTATTTCTCCTTCTACCTGAATTTCTAATGGATTTGTTAAAAGAGGTGCAATTAATAATAAAGCACTGATAAATTGGCTTGATTGATTTCCTGTTACTTTTACTAAACCGCCACTTAGTTGTTTACCTACTATTGATATGGGTAAGCAATTTTCTTTACTTAAATAATTTATTTCTGCTCCCATTTTTTGTAGGGCTTTTACAAGCGAATGAATGGGCCTTTCGTGTAATCTCTCACTTCCAGTTAACACAACATTAATTCCTGGTAAGGCAGCAAAATATGCACATAAAAAACGCATACAAGTGCCAGCATTATCAAGATAAATTGTGCCACCTGATTGGGCTATGGCTGTTATTAAGATTTGTGTATCATCGGCATCAGATACATTAAGCAACACAATTCCTTTGCCTAATTTTACTTTTAAAATTTCATTTAAAATAAGTGCCCTATTACTGATACTTTTTGAGGCGGGTAATTGAATTTGAGCAACTAAGTTTTCACTTTGAGAAGTAATATTAACTTTTTGTTTAGTGACCCTAGACATAATTATAAATTCTTGTAAAATGCGAGTGATTTTATAATTAATTCATCATGACAATGGCAATTAATCTTGGCTTTACCTATCTTTTTTAGTAATGTAAAATTAATGAAGCCCTCTTCATTTTTCTTATCATTTCTCATGTATTCAATTAATTCATTTTCAGGTAATTTCCCTTTATACTTAGGAAATCGATTTAAGAAATATTTGCAAATACTTTTAAGTTCAGAAGAAGTTAAACCCTGAATAGCAGCACTCATATATGCTTCGCAAATCATTCCTATAGCAATTGCTTCGCCATGTTTGAGAGGATTTGAATCATTTTTTAAAGAAAAGGTTTCTATTGCATGGCCAACCGTGTGTCCAAAGTTGAGTGATTTTCTTAAATCTTTTTCAAATGGATCTTTTTTTACAATCTTAACCTTAATTTTTATGGATTGAAAAAGTAAAGCATCCAGGTTTTCTTTTTCTTCAATATGGAGTAATTTTTCAAATAAAGATTTATCATCAATTAATGCATGTTTGCAAACCTCTGCTAATCCATTGCGTCTCTCGTTTACAGGTAATGTATTTAAGAATATGGGATCTATAAAAATGTATTTTGGGTTTTTTATCACTCCAACAGCATTTTTCAATGCATGGAGATCTATACCTAGTTTTCCTCCAATACTTGCATCTACCATGCCTAGTAGGGTAGTTGGAATATTAATAAAATCAATCCCTCGTTTATAGGTTGCTGCAACAAATCCACCTAAATCACTAATAACACCTCCACCTAAATTGATGATAACTGCATGTTTGTCTGCCTGAAATTGCTGTAACCTTGTCCAAATTTTCTCTGCGTTATGAAGGTTTTTATGGTTTTCTCCTGATTCAATTTCAATTAGTTGGAAATTTACAAGGTACGGACTTAAAATTGGCCAACAATAGTTTTTTGTATTGTTGTCAACTAAAACAAATACCTTAGAGTATTCTTTATTTATCAGTATTTCAGCGAGTTTCTCTAATACATCTGAGCCAAAGTAAATTTCAAAATCTTTTTGAATTATTTCTTTCATGAAACGAGCTTTTAATAATACTTTTGTGCTGCAAAATAGGGCTATAAATTGGTAACAGCAATTTAATATTTACAAAACATGATTCATACCAGCATTGATTTTTCTAACACACAAATTGCCTTTCAAACAAAATCTAACAAAGAACTGCGTAATTCATATATGTTATTCAAGGCAATTGGGTATAATTGGTTGGTTCAGGCAGGGCCAAAAATGGTGGATTTAGCTTTCTCAATGGGTTTGCCTATAAAGGGACTAATTAAAAAAACAGTGTTTCATCAATTTTGTGGTGGAGAAAATATCCAAGATTGTGAGAAGAATATTCAGTTGATGCATCGCTTTCATGTAGGAACTATTTTGGATTATTCAGTGGAAGGGGAAGAACACGAAGATGTTTTTGAAACTACTGCTCAGGAGATAATTCAAACAATTCTGAAGGCTGAATCAAATCCTGCTATTCCGTTTAGTGTTTTTAAAGTAACTGGCGTAGCTCGTTTTGAATTGTTGGCTAAATTAAATGCAAAAGAAGCACTCTCTGAGCAGGAGCAAAAAGAATACAATCAAGTAAAGCATCGCATCAATATGATTTGTGAAACAGCTCATAAATGCCAGGTTAGATTGTTTATAGATGCTGAAGAAAGTTGGATTCAGGATGCTATTGATGAAATTGCAACTGAAATGATGCTTAAATACAATAAGGAAAGAGCAATAATTTATAATACAATTCAATTTTATAGACAAGAAAGGCTTGCTTTTTTAAAGAATTCAATTGAGCATGCGCAGCGCCATAATTATTTTTACGGAGTAAAATTAGTGCGAGGTGCTTATATGGAAAAAGAAGCACTTCGTGCGAAAGATTTAAATTATAAAAATCCTATTCAACCTAATAAGGCGGCTAGTGATTTAGATTATAATGCTGGTTTGGCATATTGCATAGAACATATAGATAGCGTTTCATTATGCGCCGGAACACACAATGAAGAAAGTTGTAAATATTTGATAACATTAATGCAGAATGCCTCATTGAATCCAAATGACCAGCGTGTGTTTTTTTCTCAGTTGTTTGGGATGAGTGATAACTTAAGCTATAATCTGGCAAATGCAGGTTATTGTGTTGCCAAGTATCTGCCATATGGGCCGGTTAAGGCTGTTTTACCATACTTGTTTAGAAGAGCACAAGAAAATACAAGTGTTCAAGGACAGGCTGGAAGAGAGTTAAGTTTGGTTCAGAAAGAACTGCGAAGAAGAAATGCAAGCAAAAATTAGCAAAACATATACGCTTCAGAATATTCATGAGGCAGCTCAATGTATTATTGATTCGGCAGGTAATCATAAATTGTGGTGTTTTTATGGGAACATGGGTGCTGGTAAAACAACACTAATTAAGGAAATTTGCAAGCAATTGGGAATTAATCAGCATGTGAGTAGCCCTACTTTTTCCCTGGTCAATGAGTATTTGTTGCCCAATAACTTACCCTTATTTCATTTTGATTTTTATCGTATTAGGCATGTTTCAGAAGTATATGACATAGGCTATGAAACATATTTTGAAAGTGGCTCAATATGCCTGATTGAATGGCCTGAGATGATTGAAGAAATTTTAGTGGATGAAAAAAAAATGGTGATCAAGATTGATGTAACAGCGGATGCAAGAAAATTTCTTGTATTTGAGTAAAATATTAATCAATTGAATTTTGAAATTGATTTTGTACATTTGGGTTCATTCAAACAAAAATAAACATGGCTGAACATACATCTTTTGGGTTTAGCGAACTTGCCAAACAAGCTAGTTTACAACCTAAAGAATCTTTATTAGAAGTAAATTCTCCTGATAAAACCTTGTATATTGGTGTTCCTAAAGAAATAACCTTGCAGGAGCACCGCATCGCACTTACACCTTCTTCGGTTCAGCAAATAGTAAATAATGGAAATGAGGTGTGGATTGAGACCAATGCAGGAAAAGCAGCTAAGTTTAGTGATAGGGAGTATAGCGAAGCTGGAGCTAAAATATGTTATAGTCAGGAAGAAATTTACAAGGCAGACGTAATTGTAAAGGTTGAGCCTCCCACCTTGGAAGAAGTAGATTTATTATCTCCAGATAAATTATTAATTTCTGCCTTACAACATGGTTCAAAATCCAGCTCTTACGTAAGAAGCTTAATGCAAAAGAAAATTAATGCCATAGGTTTTGAGTACCTAAAAGATGGAGATGGTATTTTTCCAATAATTAGAAGTATGAGTGAAATTGCTGGCATTACAGCAATTTCTATAGCAGCAGATTTATTAAGTATTAGAGGAGGAGGTAAGGGAGAGTTATTAGGTGGAGTTTCTGGGATTCCACCAACAGAAATTGTCATCATTGGGGCGGGCACTGTGGGTGAATATGCTGCTAAAGCTGCTATTGGTAAAGGTGCAATTGTAAAGGTATTTGATAATTCTTTAGCCAAATTGAGACGGCTACAAAGTAATTTAGGGCAGCCTATTTTTACCTCTTTAATTCATCCTAAAATTTTACATAAGGCACTATTATCTGCAGATCTTGCCATCGGATGCATAAGAGCGGAAGAAGGTAGGAGTCCGATTATTGTGAGTGAAGAGTTGGTTTCACAAATGAAGCCAAGCAGTGTTATTATTGATATTAGCATTGATCAAGGTGGAATTTTTGAAACTTCAGAAATAACTACACATGCCGCACCAACTTTTGTAAAACATGATGTTATGCACTATTGCGTGCCAAATATTACCAGTAATGTATGTAGAACTGCTAGCTATGCTTTGAGTAATATTTTAACCCCATTGTTATTGAAAATATCTGAAGCTAATAATTTGGCATCCTTCTTATTCGCGCACCCAGAGGTTAGAAATGGAGTATATATCTACAAAGGGAATTTAACGAATCAGCATTTAGGAAAACGCTTAAGTATTTATCAAAAAGATATTGATTTGTTGTTGGCTGCACATGCCTAATATTTTTTATTTTTTCAAATTATATTTATAACTATCAATTAGTCAATGATTAAAGTAATCCACATGGGTGTTGATACGTGGTGCATTAGTTAAGATAATCTTATTCGTTATTTGAAGAACAAACATTGTTTCACAAATAAAGAAATACTGTTTCACAGACAAATTGAAGCCATTGAACCAAGTAATTATTTGGTGCTTTTGCTTAAACAAGTTTCTTAATAAATGAATTAAAATCTGGTGAGGAATTCACCTATTAAAATATGGGTAAAATTATTTCAATTGTAAATCAAAAAGGTGGGGTTGGAAAAACTACTACCGCCATTAATTTGGCAGCTAGCTTAGCTGTTTTGGAATTTAAAACTTTGGTAATAGATGCTGATCCGCAGGCGAATACAACATCTGGTCTTGGTTTTGATCCAAAAGACATTCGTACAGGCTTGTATGAAGTATTGGTTAATGAGGTTCCAATGAAAGATGCAATTTTGGGTACTGATTTTGCCTATTTAGATATTTTACCTTCCAATATTGATTTGGTTGGTGCAGAGATTGAGTTAATTAATGTCCCTAATCGTGAACGCATCATGAAGTATGCGTTGGATAAGGTTAAGAGTTTATATGACTTTGTAATTATTGATTGTTCTCCTTCATTAGGATTAATTACAACCAATTCCTTGGTAGCCAGCAATTCTGTCATCATACCTGTTCAATGTGAATATTTTGCTTTAGAGGGTTTGGGTAAGTTGTTGAATACTGTTAAAATCATTCAAAGTAATTTAAACACAGAATTACAAATTGAAGGCCTATTGCTAACGATGTATGATATGCGATTAAGATTAAGTAATCAAGTTGTGGAAGAAGTTAAAATGCATTTTCAAGATTTGGTTTTTGATACCATTATTCAGCGTAACACCAAATTGAGTGAGGCTCCGAGCTTTGGATTGGCAGTTATCACTCACGATGCTGAAAGCAAAGGAGCGGTGAATTATTTAAACCTAGCCAAGGAACTTTTGCATAAAAACGGTTTAAACAAAACCAATATGATGGAAAGTAACCACGATTTAAACTAACATTTTTTAAGCGAACAAATTAAGACATGAGCAAACAACAACGCAATGCATTAGGAAGAGGATTAAGTGCTTTATTAGAAAATGCAAGCACTGATATTACAGCAACTGAATCTAAGCCCCTTCATTCTATTAGTGAAATTTTAATTAGTCAGGTTCAAGCCAATCCATTCCAACCTCGTGAAGAGTTTGATGATGTGGCATTAAATGAATTAGCAGATTCTATTCGCGTTCATGGAATTATACAGCCTATTACTGTAAGAAAACTAGGTTATGATAGTTATCAAATAATTAGCGGAGAAAGAAGAACAAGGGCTTCCAGATTAGCAGGACTCACCACTATTCCGGCATTTATCCGATTGGCTGATGACCAAGGAATGCTTGAAATGGCTTTAATTGAAAATATTCAACGTGAGGAATTAAATGCGATGGAAATAGCGTTTAGTTATAAGCGATTGTTAGATGAATGCTCATTAAATCAAGAACAATTGGGTGATCGGGTTGGAAAAAATAGATCTACTGTCAATAATTATTTACGATTATTGAAATTGCCTGATAATATTCAGGTTGCAATTCGTGATGGTCAAATTAGTATGGGTCATGCACGCGCCATTATTAACATCGATAATCAGGATGAACAGCAATATTTGTTTTCAAAAATGATGGAGGATGGCTTGTCTGTAAGAGATGTTGAAAACTTGGTTCGTGCCGCTCATGAGCGAAAAGAAGAAGATATAAAACCCGCAGCTTCTGTTAAAAAGAAAGCAAATATGCCGGATGGATTTTCTGATTTTCAAAAAACTTTAAGTGGTAAATTGAATGTGAAAGTAAAGATTAAAGCAGATGAGCGTGGGAGGGGAATGCTTAGTATACCATTTAAATCTCAGCAAGATTTAAAGCGAATAATTGATTTATTGTAATGCAGAAACATCTGCTCATATTCCTTTTAACTGTTATTTTTTCTGGCGCATTTGCTCAAACTAAAGATAGTAGTTCCATTGTTAAACTCCCTGCAACAAAAAGTGGTTTTACAATTCCCCAAAAGGCTACTTTGTTATCTTTAATGCCAGGTTGCGGACAAATTTACAATCAAAAGTACTGGAAGGTTCCTGTTATTTATGTTGGGTTTGGAGTATTAGCCTATGCTACTATAAAAAATCAGCAATTTTATGATGATGTAAGGTTAGCTTATTTGCAACGATTAAATAAAGAAGCTGTTACTAACCCAGAATATGCCAATGTGCCTACAGAAATGTTATTTGGTTTGCGAGAATATTACAGAAAAAACCGAGATCTTTCGGTAATTGGTATGGTTGGTTTGTATGCGTTTAATTTAATAGATGCTGCTGTAGATGCTCATTTGCGTGAGTTTGATGTAACAGATAAGTTAAGTTTTCAGGTTAAACCAGTATACCAAATGGGTCTTGCTGGAAATTATTCAGGTATTAATCTTAGAATTAGATTTTAGCCTAATACTTCTATTTTTTGCTTTTGTTTATTTGTGCTCAAAGGCGTATCTTTAACCCGCATTTAATAAGGAATTCAATTGGTTTCATTACTTGATATTAATATATGAAAATCGCACTATTAGGTTACGGTAAGATGGGAATGGCCATCGAAAAAATTGCATTGGCAAAAGGGCATGAAATTGTATATAAAGTTACTTTTGAAAATGCCTATGATTTTATGCCAATTTCTCTAAAAAACGTGGATGTTGCCATTGATTTTAGCATGCCAACTGCTGCTGCAGATAATATTTACAAGTGCTTTGAAACTAATACTCCAATTGTGGTTGGTACAACAGGTTGGTATGATCAATTTGATGAAATAAAAAGTAGGTGCTTATCCGAAAATCAATCCATGGTATACAGCACCAATTTTAGTATTGGTGTAAATTTATTTTATAAATTAAATAAAGTTTTAGCCAGTATGATGGCACATTTTGATTCCTACGATGTGATGCTGGAAGAAGTTCACCATACGGAAAAAAAGGATCATCCTAGCGGAACAGCACTTTCTTTGGCAGAGCATATTATGGGAGAGATTAAGACCAAAACACAAATTAAGGAGCGATTAATTTACGGAAAAGAATTGCCTTCCCAAAGTGTTAAGCCTCATGAACTATTGATAGAATCTTATCGGGAAGGTGATGTAACTGGTTTGCATAAGGTTAAATATGAGTCTATGATAGACAGCATTGAAATAACACATGACGCCAAATCTAGGTATGGGTTCGCAAAGGGAGCTATAATGGCTGCCGAGTGGATTGTTGGTAAAAAAGGGATTTATACCATGGACGATATTTTAAATTTAGATGAAATCATTAAAAAATAGCCAATTACTTAATTATTCAACCGTTTATCATTTTATGCACATTGGGTCTAATTAAAATGGGATATCAAACGTTGAACTTATAAAAAACATATGTCAAAACAATCTTCGTTTAACTTAAAAGAAACATTTTTTAGCTATTATAAATCTCCAAAGGTATTTACCAAAAAGCAATGGATGATCACCTTAGTTTGGTGTTTACTTAATTGTATCGTATTTGCATATTACCTCAGTGCCGGATCAGATATAGGTATGGCGATCCTAAATGTATGTTATGGCTGTGCATTAATTTTCTTATATTTTACTCGTGTTTTGGCTTTTTTAATCTCGCCCATTATTTATGTGATACTGTACGTTTTATATTTGGTTCGCATACAATCTAAACCAGATCATCACATGGTTTATGAATGGAGTGATGCATTATGGTTTGCTACCCTTGCTGCAACAGTGATTCGTTCTTATTTTATTGAAGCTTATACCATTCCTACTTCATCCATGGAAAAGTCTTTATTGGTGGGTGATTTTTTATTTGTAAGTAAATTTCATTACGGAACACGTTTACCGGTTACTCCCTTAGCCTTTCCGTTTGCCCATAATGTGATGCCATTAACAGATTCTACACCAAGTTATTTATCGTTTATGAAAATGCCCTACAAGCGTTTACCTGCATTAAATGAAATTAAAAATAATGATGTGGTAGTATTTAATTATCCATATGAAGACGGAAGACCATTTGATAAAAAGGAAAACTATATTAAACGCTGTTTAGCCATAGCAGGAGATAGCATAAAGGTTGTAAACGGCCAGGTTTTTGTAAATAATATTGCAGCAGAAAACCCTCCTAAAATGCAGTTTAAATACTATGTAAAGTTTAATGAAAATGGGTACTGGAATGAAAAAACATTCCAAAATATGTTGCGTAGGTATGATATTTCTGAAGGAGAAAATTTGCCGCATGGTAATCTAGATTTTGCTTTTCCACTATCGGCTTCTAACAAATTACTTATGGAGAAAGAAGAAGGTGTAATAAATGTAGATACCTTATTTAGTAAAGAGAATGAATACCAAGAATATATATTTCCGCACAACCCTGCTCTTCCTTGGAGTGTAGATTTTTATGGGCCAATATATGTTCCAAAAGCAGGGGATGTGGTTCAATTAGATTCGATCCAATTTAGCTTATACGAGCGTGTTATTCGTGTTTATGAAAATAACCCAAGTTTTAAAATGGAGCATGGCAAGTTTTATTTGGGTTCGAACCTAATTACTTCCTATACATTTAAGTATAATTATTATTTTATGATGGGTGATAACCGTCATAATAGCGCCGATAGCAGGTTTTGGGGTTTTGTACCTGAAACAAATGTGGTTGGAAAAGCACTTTTTGTTTGGATGAGTTGGGATAAAAATGGCGAAAATATTTTTAAGAAAGTTCGCTGGGATAGATTGTTTACACTCATCAAGTAGACTATTAGCCTACAAACTTGTATAACCATACAAATTTGTGCATTTCATGTGGGTTTCTTTTTAGGAAGTAATTGTATTTTGCCTCATTAAAACGACGCAATGTATGTTAACTTCTTTAACCATTTTAAATTCTAAGGTATACGGAAAAGCTGAAATTAGGCTAAACGATTGTGATAGCTTGCAATTGGTTGGCCCCAATAATATAGGAAAAAGTACCCTCATTTATGCGCTAAATTTCTTATTTATTATAGATGGAAATAAGATGACCTTTAGCGGGCAGCGCCGCGGCGATAAAGAGACTTTACATCATTATTTTCCAAATCCAAATCAGAGTTATATTGTATTTGAGATTTTTAAAAAATCATATTACTGTATTCTGGTGAAACGGAATGGAGAATCTGAGCTAGAGTATTTCAGATTTAATAGCGAGTATAAAGAACATTTTTTTGTTGATGCCAATAAAAAGCTATTAAAGTTTGATGAGGTTCAGGAAGCCCTTGCTAAAGACGGCATCAGTTTAGATGCATTTAAAGACAAACGCGAGGTGTTTAATACGGTATATCAGCGTGGAAGAAGAAATAATGGAGTTGTTTGGTTAGATGATAATGTTAAAACAGAGGGTTTAAGTAATAATTTTTCTAGAATTTACAGGTACCTTATTAATACCAAATTAATTACCAATAAGAACTTAAAAGAGGCTTTAATTGTTGCCGATAATCGGGAAAATGAATCACTCAATTTTTCTCAAAAGAATAAAAAAGATATCATAGATTTAAGAAAGATAAATAATGAGATCCGCAATTTAAAATCGGTTAAAAATGAGTTCGAAGATTTTCGCGAAGTTGTAAGCCAGTATGCTGCCAAAGCCAGAATTATAAATCAATTATATTTTGGGTTCAATACGAATTATGAAACAACTTTACCCACCCTTCAAAGTCAGTTGGCAGAGCGAAATCTTAATATTGCAAAAATAAATACTGAAATTAATGAAAACTTGATACCTAAAAAAGCTGAATTTGATAGGAAAATAGGTAATAAAGAAACTGAAATTAATAGCAAGGCTGAGTTGTTAAATTCAAAGGAGGAAGAATTAAAAACTATTCAATCTTATGACCCAATTGAATTACAAACAGAGGCATTGGGGAATTATGATAAGCAAAGAAAAGAGATAGAGTCTAGGCTTACGATGGTTGAAATTCAGAAATTGAATAGCAGCATGATTGAGCAACGTATATTTCAGCTTTCCAATCAGATTAGTCAATTTGAAAATCAAATAAAAAATTACGGTGATTTATTGATTAATAAAATTTCTGGGAATAAAGAAAATCGAAAATGGCTCAATGGAATTTTAAGCGAGCAAGTAAAAAGTTTACCAGGTAAGCAGGTTGTAAAAGCCATTCACAAGGTGTCTGAAAAACTTACCATTTTTGATGGTGAAATTGATTTAACCAAACAGCTTACATTCGAAGATTTTAAGTCTGTTGAGGAAATAAAGGAAGAATTAAGCTATACCAAACGTGAGTTAAAAAGTCAGCAAGATTTATTTGAGGTTGCCAAAAATATCGAGAAATCTGCAAAGGAATTGCAGCAGATTAATTCAGAGATTGAAAGAATTAAGTTCCAAATTCAAAAAATTAAATCGGTACCGAGCATACAAAAAGTTATTGAAAAACTAAAAGCTGAGCTACAAGTATTAAATACTGAGAAGCAAAAAATTGAATCTGAGCAATCAAAGTTAGCTAAGGATATTGCCAAGAGGCAGTTAGAGGTTCAAGATTTAATTGTAGATAAAGATAAACGTGAACGCAGAATTCGCGAAATACAGGAGTATAAACAAAGCCTTGATGTTTTAGGTTTAGCAGTAGAGGAGTTTGAAACTCAAGATGATTTAGATAATTTATTTAAAAAAATAAACATTAACTTATCTGATAGAAATGAGTTAAAGCAGACAAAAGATAAGTTGTTTGAAAAACTTCGAGACAAGTTGCAGTCTACCTTTGCCGACGAACAAGATTTTATTAAATACGTGGAGGAAGAGATTGCTTTAATTGAAGATAAGGAGCGTTCTATTTCGTCATTATTAGAAAATATTTCTGCACAGTTTGCCAATCCTGCCTATACTTTATTAAAGCGCTATGATGAATTTAAGGAGTTTGTATACAATAAATTTAATAGTAAATTATCTCAGGCGAAAATATCAGATATTGAATCATTAACAATTGAGTTGGAAGACAATAAAAGATTGGTGGAAGAGGTTAAGAAAATTAGCCAAATTCAGCAGGTACGCGGCCAATTAATGTTTGAGTTTGATCATTCTGAGAATCTAAAAGTATTGGATAACTATTTGGATGCGGGTAAAAAAATAGATTTTGATGATTTGTTTGATATTACTTTAAACTTAACTAGAAAAGGTAGTTCTAAACGCGTAGATCTTAATGAACAAATAGAATCGGATGGAACCGATAAAATGATTAGATTGATAATCATCATGACCATTATTAACCGTTTGGCATTATTTGATGATGAAAACCGAATTGCACTATTTATTGATGAGGTGGCTACCATAGACAAGCAAAATAGACCAGAACTAGTGAGGTTCTGTAAAGAGCATAATTTTATTCCAATTTTTGCTGCGCCAGATGCGGTTGCAGGTTTTGGTAAGTATTATTTTATTTATCCGAATGCTGGAAAAATAAACATAAACGAAAAGGTAAATGCAATGTATGGTGAGCGCAATTTAGCGGTTAATTAATGTAATGGCTTGATTATGATAAAGGCTGAACCAAAATCGATATTAAATTTTTTAGCGGCACATTTTGAAACGCTAAAGGATTTGTTTGACATACAAACAGAGGATCAAATCATCAGAAAAGAGCGTTTGCAGGAGGTTTTTAAGGATAGGCAGGATGATGTACTTACTCAATTATTAGAGTATAAAATAGTAAGAAAACTTGGAGATGATTTTGAATTTAGAGATACCTATTACAAATTATTTGAATTTATTCTGAATGAATTCAGGCCACTGTTGCCAGAAACCATCCAAAAATATGAACAGTCAATAGCTGTATTATTTAGAAAAATAAAAGATGGGATTTCTAAAGATAAGTTAATTTTAAGTCAGAGAATTAATGATCTCTATAATGAAATAAAGGAATTTGGTGAAGCAGTAGAAAAAAATACCATTCGTTTGTTGAATGAAACCAGAGAATTAAAATCGAATGTTGAAAAATTAGACTACCAAGAAAAGGTGCGTAAAGCAAGTTTTTGGATTGATTATTACATTACACCATTAAATAATATCTTAGATATTAACCATGCAGATTCTATTACCAACAGATTGTTTGATATTTCTCAATATGTAAATGTAAGGCGATTAAATTTTGATGATGAACAAATTCGATTGCAGTTCGAAAAAACCTATAACTTTTTGGTTCAGACCAACGACGATTTACTAAAACAATCTAAGCTACTTACCAATGAGTTATTACCATTAATTGAGCGCATTAGAACAGAATCCATCATTTTAACTGGTTGGATTGAGTTTTTAAAGGCTCCACATAAATCGCCCTTACCTAAAGTCTTTAAAATTGAGCGTGTCTATCCGTATAGCAATGATATGTACCTAAATGCTAAGGAATATTTAGAGCAATATGCCATAGATGAGACAATTATTTTGGAAGACCCAATGATGTTAACCGATAAATGGGTTTTTAATAAAGATTTATATAAAAATAAGTTGATGAGTCAATTACCGCTAGATAGTTTCTTTGAATGGTGCGGATTAACTCTAAAAACAGACTATACTAGC
Organism: Bacteroidota bacterium; assembly: GCA_947459415.1. Taxonomy (GTDB): domain Bacteria; phylum Bacteroidota; class Bacteroidia; order UKL13-3; family UKL13-3; genus B1. Next base: position 40,181 of record CANHDN010000003.1, on the reverse strand, counting down.
ATTGAAACAGATAAGTTTTTTGCATTAACTGCCCTGCTTTTTGAAGAAGGTATTAGTATTGAATTAGATGCAATAGCAGAAAAGCAACTAATTAATACCACTCAAATGACATTACGTGTACCAAAACTAAAAATAAATAGATATGGATTATCCTAGATTTCATAAAGAGATTGTAAACGATTTAATGAGTGGTAAGTTTATACTTGCCAGCGATCCGAAATTTGTATCCTTAAAGGAACAAGGCTCTTTTTATGAGCAGTTTTTTAAAGAAAGTTTTTCATACGAATTAGAGATAAAAAGTGATTATGCTTATTTGTTAAGTTATGAAACTGCGGAGCAATTAAGTAGAGATATCTGTCTATTTTTTGCTATTTTGAGTTATGAGTTAGATAAAGATGGTAAAAACTTTTTAGAGGAAATTCAATTTGCAGAATTTGAAATGGAAAAATTAGATTCATATTTTGAAAATAGTGCCTACATCGAAATAATTTCTGCCAATAATCAGTTAAAAAATGCAGAGTCTCGCAGAGATTTTGTTCGTACCTTAGCAAGAAGAAATATTGTAGAAAGGAATGGAGATGTAAAGTTTTCTTTTACCCAAGCTTACAAAGTATTTATAGATTTTGCTGCAGATTTTGCCAAAGGGAAACTTAGCCATGAAACCGAAAATGAGGCAAATGTAAATGAGTAATTTATTTGGTAAGATTTTTACAATTAGTTCGTTTGGTGAAAGCCATGGTTCGGCCATTGGTGTGGTAATAGATGGTTGTTTGCCCAATATTGAAGTAGATTTTGAGCTGATAAAGAGAGATTTACTGCGCAGAAAACCTGGCCAAAGTTTGGTGAGTTCTCCGCGCAATGAAACTGAAGAATTTGAGATATTAAGCGGCGTTTTTGAAGGTAAAACCTTGGGTACTCCCATTGCCATTTTGGTAAGAAATTCAGACATTAAATCATCTGATTATGATGTTATCAAAAATATTTTCAGACCATCTCATGCAGATTATACCTATGAGGCAAAATATGGAATTAGAGATCATAGAGGAGGAGGTAGGCAATCGGCAAGGGAAACAGTTGCTCGGGTTTTAGCGGGCTCATTTGCTAAAATGATCTTAAATAAACTTGGAATTTATATCCAAGCATATGTTTCTCAAATACATACTATCCAGGTTCAACAGCCATACTTTAATTTAAATTTGGATCAAACCGAAACTAATATGGTACGTTGTCCGGATCCGGAAGCAGCTAAATGGATGGAAGATGCTATTTTAAAAGCAAAAGATGAGGGAGATAGTTTAGGTGGAATTGTAAGTTGTGTCATAAAGGGAGTTCCTGTTGGATTAGGAGAGCCTGTTTTTGATAAACTTCATGCAGATTTGGGAAAAGCTATGTTGAGTATTAATGCTGTAAAAGGTTTTGATATCGGATCTGGATTTGATTCAGTTGTGCGAAAGGGAAGTGAATTGAATGATGCTTTTAGGTTAGATGAATCTGAGGTTCGAACCAAAACAAATAATAGCGGAGGTATACAAGGTGGTATTAGTAATGGTGAGGATATATTTTTTAGAGTCGCATTTAAACCTGTTGCATCCATTAAACATGAACAAGAAAGCATCACTAAATCGCTTGATCAGGTAAATTTTAGTATAGCAGGTAGGCATGATTCTTGTGTTGTACCTCGCGCGGTTCCAATTGTTGAAGCGATGGCTGCTTTGGTCATAGTTGATCATTATCTAAGGAATGCTAGCTATAAAATGCAACCTTTTTCGTAGATTTGTTGTTTGTAAGAATAAAATAGATAAAATATTTATACATGAAGAAATTTTTTTTGATTGCAGCAACATACTTCATAGCAAATTCTGCGCATGCACAATTGGTAAATAAGTGTGCTACTGATGAAATGTTTTTAGAAAGTTTAAAGCAGTTTCCTGAGCTAATAAAAGAGCAACAGGTTGCAGGTGAAATGGCAGCGAAATTGCCTATTCAGAATAAAAAAAATACGGTAAGATATGTCCCAGTTGTTTTCCATATTTTACACAAACATGGATTAGAAAATATTTCACAGGCGCAATTAAATGACGCCATTAGAGTTTTAAATGAAGATTTTAGGAAAATGAGTGGAACAAATGGAGGAAGTAGTACGGATCCATTAGCCACTGATATTGAAATTGAATTTAGATTGGCTCAATTTAACCCAAACGGTTTGCCAACAAATGGAGTAAATAGAATATATACTTTAAGTACAGATAATGCGAGAGATGCACAAAAATCAATTAGTTATTGGGATGCAAGAAAGTATTTTAATGTTTGGGTAGTTAACACCATTAATAATTCTGGTGGTACTCCTGGTTCAATTGTATTAGGTTACGCCCAATTTCCCTTTCAAATTAACTCTCAAACTAGTACAGATGGCGTTATGATGAGAGCTGATCAAATGGGAGTGATTGAAAACGTTGATTTATCTCAGCAGGGAAGAACCTTTACGCATGAAGCAGGTCATTGGGTTGGCTTATATCATCCATTTCAGGGCGGTTGTGTTGGTGGTACAAGCTCTAATTGTTTATCTCAAGGGGATCAAGTATGCGATACGCCGCCAGTTTCAACTGCTACCACAGGTTGTCCTGGTTCTCGCAATTCTTGTTCAAATGATGTTCCCAATTTACCAGATTTGGTTAAAAATTATATGGACTATGCAGATGGTAATTGCATGAATATGTTTACTCCAGGTCAAAAAGCTAGGATTAATTCTATTATGCCTAATTTTAGAGCAAATATTTATAGTTCAACCAATTTAAATGCTGCCGGAATTAATGCAGATGGATCATATAAAACTTTAACACCTTCCAATGTTAAAGCTCCTTATTATTTTGGTTATGATGTTAGCAGTTTAGCAGGTACTGGTTGGATTCAAGAAAATTACATGTGTCCGGGAGATAGCGGATGGCAAATTAATAATAGTGTGAGTTTAGTTGGGTCAGGATGTATGGCAGCTATGAATCTAAAAACATGGAGAACCAATGTGAGAAATGCATTTTCTTCTCCTAATATCGATATCAGCCAATTAAAAAACCCAACACTTAGTTTTTATGCCTCTTATGCAAGAAGAAGTACAGCAAGTGGTGATAGATTGAGGGTTTTTATTTCAGATAATTTTGGCCGAACCGAAGTATTGGCAAGAACTATTCTATCTGCAGAATTGTCTAGCGGACCTACCTCTACAAGTGCCTTTATTCCAACTAGCAGCGAATGGAAAAAGTATACCATTGATTTATCGCCCTATAAATCTTACACCAATCTGAGGGTTAGATTTGAACTTCAATCTTTAAGAGGTAATAATATTTATATAGATGAATTTAAGGTAGATGAACCAACGAGTGTAGGTGAGCAATTAAAAAGTGAAATGAATTTTTCATTATTCCCAAATCCGAGTCAAGGAGTAAGTAATTTAAGCTTTACAAATTCAAAAAATCAACGATTTGAGATTGAAATTGTAGATTTACAAGGAAAAAAAATAAAAGAAATTTTTGTTGGAGATTTAAGTGAAGGAGCAAAAGAATTGCAGTTTAATGTAAAAGACTTGTACTCAGGGTTGTATTTGGTGTCTGTAAAGACCGAAAATGGGATGTTTGTACATAAAATTTGGATAGAATAAACTATCCATGTAAACGTAAAAAGCCGCATATATGCGGCTTTTTGTTTTTTTTAAGAAATTGAATTCAGATATTGTGCCCAATATTTGCAATGTATGATTGCAAAATAAAGTCGATTTTAAAAGAGAGAAAAAGTAAAGATGAGTAAGAACCTTGTAATTGTTGAGTCGCCTGCTAAGGCAAAAACCATTGAGAAGTTTTTAGGGAGCGATTATACTGTTAAAAGTTGTTTTGGCCACATTCGTGATCTGGCAAAGGGAGATGATGCCATCAATGTAAAAGGTGATTTCTCTCCTACCTACGAGGTAAATGATGATAAAAAGGCAATAGTAGCTGAGTTAAAAAAGCTCTCGAAAGAAGCACAAATGGTTTGGTTAGCATCCGATGAAGACCGTGAGGGAGAAGCGATTAGCTGGCATTTAAGTGAGGTTCTAAATTTAGATGATAAAAAAACTAAAAGGATTGTTTTTCATGAAATTACAAAGCCAGCCATATTGAAAGCAATTGAAAATCCGAGAGGTATTGATAAGAATTTAGTAGATGCTCAACAAGCAAGGCGCGTGTTAGATAGGTTGGTTGGTTTTGAATTATCTCCAGTTTTGTGGAGGAAAGTAAAATCTAATTTAAGTGCTGGAAGGGTTCAATCTGTTGCAGTTAGGTTAATTGTTGATAGAGAAAGGGAAATTAACGCATTCAACTACCATTCTGCTTTTCGTGTGCTTGCCCTTTTTAATGTAGGTGGGAAGCAAATGGAGGCAGAATTAGGTAAAAGGTTTGAAACTGAAAAAGAGGCACAAGCATTTTTAGAGCGTTGTAATCAGGCATCGTTTACCATTAAAAATTTAGAGGTAAAGCCTAGTGAAAAATCACCTGCACCCCCTTTTACAACTTCTACCTTACAGCAGGAGGCAAGTAGAAAAATGGGTTATGGTGTGAGCACTACAATGAGTATCGCGCAAAAGTTATATGAACACGGTTTAATCACTTACATGAGAACAGACAGCGTAAACTTGTCTGAAATGGCTATTGCAAGTGCCAAAAATTACATCAGTGAAAACTTTGGAGAAAAGTATAGCAGGCCCATGCGATATACTACTAAAAACGATAGTGCTCAGGAAGCACATGAGGCTATAAGACCTACTTATTTTGAAAATATTGAAATTGATGGGACACCTCAAGAAAAGCGCTTGTATGATTTGATTTACAAACGTGCAATTGCATCACAAATGGCTAAAGCGCAGATTGAAAAAACAGTTGCCACTATTACGATATCTGATGTTTCTGAACAATTTGTTGCAACAGGGGAAGTGTTAAAATTTGATGGGTTTTTAAAAGTTTATTTGGAGAGTACAGATGATGATAATGAGGATGAAGGTAGTAAAATGTTGCCTCCATTAAAAATTGGTGAAGATTTAAATTTGATTCAAATTCAAGCAACAGAAAAATACACTCGGCCTGCTGCAAGATATACAGAAGCGAGTTTAGTTAAACGTCTGGAAGAACTGGGAATTGGCAGGCCGTCTACCTATGCTCCAACAATTTCTACTATTCAAAAACGTGGATACGTGGTGAAGGAAGATAGAGAAGGAAAAGAGCGTAATTTTATTCAGATTACCTTGAAAGATAATGGCATTCAGCGCCAAGAGAAAATAGAGAAGTTTGCAAGTGAAAAGTCTAAACTTTTTCCAAGTGACATTGGAATGATAGTAACAGATTTTTTAAGTAAACATTTCGAGCAAATAATGGATTTTGGTTTTACAGCCTCGGTAGAAGAAGAATTCGACAAAATAGCCAGGGGCCAGTTGGTTTGGAATAAAATGATTGAAAAGTTTTATGGTCCATTTCATGCCACTGTTACTACAACAAGTGAGAATGCAGAAAGGCAAAATGCTGAACGTAATTTAGGTATAGATCCAGAAAGTGGAAAACCTGTTTTTGTTAAGTTGGGAAGATATGGTCCATTTGCTCAAATAGGTGAAAGTACCGATGATGAGAGTCTAAAGCCTAGATATGCAAGTTTACGAGCAGGCCAATTAACAGAAACGATAACTTTAGAAGATGCATTAGAATTATTCAAGTTACCTCGATTGGTAGGCAATTTTGAAGGAAAGGACATTAAGGCTGCAATTGGTAGATTTGGTCCTTATTTAGTTCACAACAGTAAATTTGTTAGCATTCCAAAAACTGATGATGTATTTGCTATTGATGAAACACGAGCCATTGAATTAATTGAAGGTAAAAGAGTTGCTGATGCAAACAAACTCTTAAAGACTTTCGAGGAAGATCCTGAAGTGAAAATTTTAAATGGTCGTTGGGGGCCATACATATCTAAAGGAAAAGAGAATTATAAATTAGCTAAAACACAGAAGTTAGAAGAGCTAACTTTCGCATTGGTTTCAGAAATAATTGAGGCAGAAGAAAAGAGTTCGGGTAAAAAAGCACCGGTAAAAGCAACAGCTCCTAAAAAAGCGGTGGCTCCCAAAAAAGCGATAGCACCCAAAAAAGCTGCGGCTAAAAAGATAGCTGTTAAGAAAGCTAAAACTTGAGTTTAGAAAAAAAATAGCATAGCCAAATATGAATGATTCTGAGTTAAGGTCTTTGATTGCTCTTTTAGATGACGATGATCCAGAAGTTTTTCAGCATATTGAGCAAAAGTTATTGTCTTTAGGAAGACAAGTAATACCTTTTTTGGAGGAGGAATGGGGAGAGTTAAAGGATATTTATCACCAACAAAGACTAGAGAATATCATTCATCAATTGCAATTAAATGAACTATTGCAAGAATTTTTAGCTTGGAAAGCAACCAAAGAGCAAGATCTTTTACAAGGGGTTTATCTGATTTGTAAGTATCGATTTCCAGATTACAATAAGCAGTTATTAATAAATGCCATTGAAAAGTTGAGACTTGATGTTTGGTTAGAAATGAATTTTGAAATGAGCCCTTATGAAAAGGTTAGGATTATCAACTATATCCTATATCAGATTCATGGCTTTAAGGGGAATGTAGATAATTACCATGATCCATCAAACTCATTTATAAATCAAGTATTAGAATCAAAAAAAGGTAATCCAATATTGTTGGCAACCATTTATGTTTTGATTGCGCAACGATTAAATATACCTGTATACGGGGTTAATTTACCTCAACACTTTGTTTTGGCTTACTTAGAGGAAATTGGAACAAGTTATACAGCCATGCGCTTTAATGATATTGAAGATATGTTAAGCAATACTGGAAAGATTTTGTTTTATATTAATGCCTTTAATGGTGGAACTATTTTTTCGAAAACTAATTTAGAGCAATTTTTGCAACAAATTAATGTTACCGCTAACAAAGATTTTTTAGTTCCATGCTCAAATTTAGATATGATAAAACGTATACTCAGGAACCTAGCATCTGCTTATCAAAAACTAAATAAGACTCATAAGCAACAAGAGATTATGAAAATATTATATGCACTGGGAGAACCTCCAATGATTAATTTTCAGGAAATGGGTGATCAAAACAGCGATTTTTAACATGAAATCAACTCAACTCAATATGAACTTATTTGTTAAAATTCTTATTGTGTTTTTTGCCTGTATTCAGGCTATATATGCACAACATACCTATATTCCAACCGGTGGAATTAGTCAACATATTTTAGATAGATTAGAAATAAAATCAGGTGAATTAGCCAATGATCATTTTCATAGCACTATGAAAAGTTACAGAAGAAAATCCATTGCGAATTATATTGACAGTTTTTCGGTGGGTAAAGTAGGATTAAGTTCTGTTGATTACTTTAATATGGATTATCTAATTACAGACAATTTTGAATGGAGTAATAGGCAAATTGGATTGAATAAACGTAGATTGAGTAAAACATTGTATCGCCGAAAAGCTGCCTTATATCATGCGTCTGTTTCAGATTTTAACCTAATTGTTAATCCTGTATTGTATTATCAAGTTTCTACAGATAAATGGAATGGACGATATGCACTTATCAATAATCGCGGAGTAGAAATTCGAGGTAATGTTGGTGATAGAATCGGTTTTTACACCAGTATTAGTGATGAGATTTTAAAGCCATACAGTTGGGTAGGAGATTATTATGAAAAAGATAAAACACTATTGTATGCCAACTTTGTAAAGGGATATGATACCTATTTAGGGTATTTTTTATCTAATGCTTATGTAACAGCATCATTCAATAAATACATGGATTTGCAATTTGGCCATTACCGCAATTTTATTGGGGATGGTTATAGAAGTTTTATTTTGGGTGATATGCATCCCGAATATTTATCGATGCGATTAAATACTCGGATTTGGAAAATGAATTATACCAATATTTGGGCTGAATTGCGTGATCCAATTTCTGCATCATATGCCGCTCAACCGAGGCATTATATGGCAACACATCACTTGAGCCTGAATCTTAGCAAGAATTTTAATATTGGCTTGTTTGAAACCATCTTATTTCAAAGAGATAGCGGACATGCAAGAAGCGGTTTTGACCCTAATTATTTGAATCCAGTCATATTTTATAAATCCGTTGAAAATGGTTTAAATAGTACAGATAAGGCAATCATTGGCATGAATTATAAATATAATTTTTTGCGTCATTTTTCCTTGTACGGACAAATTGTAATATCTGAGTTTGTATTAAAAGAGCTGGTGAATAATAGGGGATGGATGCACAATAAATATGCAATTCAAACTGGATTAAAATATATTGATGTATTTGGAATTAAAAATTTAGATTTTCAAACAGAATATAATTTTGCTCGACCATTTCAATACACTAGCTATAGTGCTGCGCAGTCTTTTAGTAATTTCAGGCAGTTTATGGCGCATCCCTTAGGAGCTAATTTTAAAGAAGGGATCGTAATGATAAGATATCAACCCACTCAGCGTATACATATTTGGGGTAAGTGTATTATTGCACAATATGGCAATGATACAAATGGAAGTAATTTTGGGAAGGACCCAAGGTTGAGTTATAGGACGCATTCTTCCGCTATGTATGGTAATTTTATTGGGCAAGGTGTATTAACTAAATTAGTAATGGGAGATATAACGGCTAGTTATATGGCCTTTCATAATATGTTTGTTGATTTTAAAATAGGTTATAGAGCCACAAGTGCAAGTTTGAATCAATTTAATAGTGAAACATCATACTTTACGATAGGCATAAGGCTTAATGTAAACCAACGGAATTACGATTTTTAGCTTGCTTTTTTTTATTTAATTTGCTTCATTATGAAGCTATTATAATTGAATTTTAAAGTACAAATGTATATTAAGCTGCGAAGGCCTATTTTTGCAGCCTAAATTTCTATAAAATTGACTTTAATAAAATCTATATCCGGCATTAGAGGAACCATTGGAGGTAAAGCAGGCGATGCACTAACTCCATTTGATATTGTTAAGTATACGGCAGCATTCGGCTATTTAATGAAGCAAAATCATAGCAGTTGTAAAATTGTGGTTGGGAGAGATGCAAGAATATCCGGAGAAATGGTAAATTCATTGGTATGCGGTACCTTAATGGGACTTGGAATTGATGTGATTGATCTTGGACTTAGCACAACTCCAACGGTAGAAATGGCTGTAGTAATGGAGTCAGCTCAAGGCGGGATTATTTTAACAGCAAGTCATAATCCTAAACAATGGAATGCCTTAAAACTATTGAATAATAGGGGAGAATTTATTTCTGATGAAATAGGAAGAGAAGTGCTTTCATTGGCAGATAGCAATAAAATTGAATTTGCTGAGGTAGATAAATTAGGAAAATGCACTGAAGATGATTCATATATTCAGAAACATATTCAAGCCATTTTAGAGATAGATTTAGTAGATATTGAAGCCATTAAAGCTAAAAAATTCAAGGTGGTTGTAGATGCAGTTAATTCAACAGGAGGAATTGCAGTTCCGCAATTATTAAGAGCCTTAGGCGTAGAGGATATTATTGAGATTTATTGCACTCCTGATGGTAAATTCCCTCATAATCCTGAACCATTACCAGAAAATCTTACAGCAATTTCTGGCGAGGTAAGAAGGAATCATGCAGATTTAGGTATTGTGGTAGATCCTGATGTGGATAGATTAGCATTAGTTAGTGAAGATGGAAGTATGTTTGGAGAAGAATACACCTTGGTCTCTATCGCAGATTATGTCTTAAAAAATACGAGTGAGGAAAAATTAAACAGATTAGGTTACAAGAGAAATTCTGTTTCAAATTTATCTTCGACCCGCGCACTCCGCGATATTACTGAAAAACACGGTGGTACTTATTCTGCCAGTGCCGTAGGTGAAGTGAATGTGGTTAAAATGATGAAAGATACTCACGCTGTGATTGGCGGCGAGGGCAATGGTGGAATTATTTTCCCAGAATTGCATTATGGGCGTGATTCATTAGTAGGAATTGCTTTGTTTTTATCTCACCTTGCTAAGTATGGTAAAATTTGTTCTATGCTAAGGGCAAGTTACCCAGATTATACGATTGCAAAAAAGAAAATAGAACTTACTCCTGAGATTGATATTGATCGATTATTGGCACAAGTAAAAGAAAAGTACAAAAAGCAGCCAATTAATGAGGTGGATGGATTAAAAATAGAATTTGATAAAGAATGGGTTCATTTAAGGAGATCAAATACGGAACCTATTATAAGAATTTATGCAGAAAGTCAGAGTGAAAATACTGCCAATAGTTTGGCTGAAAAGTTAATCTCAGACATGAAACAATTTATTAAATCATGAAATAGTCTATAGACCATAGACCATAGACCAACGACTAAAAAAAAACAACATGGCATTACAATGTGGGATCGTAGGATTACCGAATGTAGGTAAATCTACCTTATTTAACTGTTTAAGCAACGCAAAAGCCCAGGCTGCAAATTTTCCTTTTTGTACCATTGAGCCAAATGTTGGGGTTATTACTGTTCCAGATAATAGGTTAAATAAAATTGCTGAATTAGTAAAGCCTAATAAGATGGTGCCTACAACCATTGAAATTGTAGATATTGCTGGTTTGGTAAAAGGTGCAAGTAAAGGGGAAGGTTTAGGAAATCAGTTTTTAGGAAATATTCGTGAAACAGATGCCATTATTCATGTGCTACGTTGTTTCGAAAATGAAAACATTATTCACGTAGATGGCAATGTAAATCCGTTGCGCGATAAAGATGTGATAGATACAGAGCTTCAATTAAAAGACATAGATTCTATTGAAAAGAAGCTGATGAAGACAAGTCGTGCTGCCAAAACGGGAGACAAGGAAGCATTAAAAACAGAGCTTGTTCTAAATAAGTTTAAAGCACATTTAGAGAATGGCCTAAACGCACGTACTTTGCTTTCAAGCGAGGATGAATTAGCCATGGTTGAAGATTTATGTTTGTTAACCTTAAAGCCGGTTATGTACGTTTGTAACGTAGATGAAGCGAGTGTAATTAATGGCAACGAGCATGTTGAAAAAGTGAAAAATGCTGTTAAAGATGAAAATGCACAAGTAATCGTAATTAGTGCGGCTATTGAAGCAGATATTGCACAACTTGAATCATACGAAGATCGTATAGCATTTTTAAATGATTTAGGTTTAGAAGAATCTGGCGTTGCCAAATTAATCAGTGCGGCATATAGTCTCTTAAATTTAATTACATATTTTACGGCTGGCGTTCAGGAAGTTAGAGCTTGGACCATCCATAAAGGAGATAAAGCGCCGCAAGCTGCTGGTGTAATTCATACTGATTTTGAAAGAGGATTTATTAAGGCCGAAGTTATTCACCTAGAAGATTATCTGAATTACGGGAGTGAATCTGCCTGCAGAGAAGCAGGTAAATTGAGTATGGAAGGTAAAGAATATGTTGTGGTAGATGGTGATGTGATGCATTTTAAATTTAACGTATAATGGCAATTAAATTAGGTGATAAGGTAAGATTCCTGAATGAAAATATGGAGGGGATTGTTACTTCATTCAAGCCTAATAATCAAATAGGTGTCACCATTGAAAGTGATTTTGAAATACCTGTATTAATTAGTGAAGTTGTTAAAATTAAGTTCGAAGAAAAAGCTGGGAACAACTCGGAGCCTTCTGTTGTAAAGTCTTTTAAGCTTAATAATTCCAATCCTTTGGGGGTATTTCTTGCTTTTGAACGCATTGGAGATTCTCAATTAGATATGCATATTCACAATAACTTGTCAGATGAGCTTATTGTCTTAATTTATCATAAAATTCAGGGTGTATATCATCTGAATAAGCATTTACAAATGTCTAGAGAGGATACGCTAAAGATTGGCCAAGTTTCTCTCACTGAATTTGAGCTTTGGCCAAATTTTTATTTTGTTATACTGCCGCTGGAGCAAATTAGTGTAAATGCCGCTAAAAGCATTAGTAGTGAACTTAGTTTTCAAGCTAAAACTTTTCAAAATTATTGGAAGCATTGTTTCTTTTTATCTAAACAAGCATATGTATTTAATATGGATGCTCCTATTGAAAAGTTAAATTTAACAGCACTCAAGCAAAAAGATTTTTCAGAAAAAAACCAACAAATTCATGTGAATTTAAAAGCCAAGCCTGAGCATATTATTGATTTGCATTACGAGGCTTTGCAAGAAAATGGATACGGTTCAGCCAGTGATATTACTGCCCATCAAATGGATGTTTTTAGGCAAACTTTAGAGGCTGCATTTGTGCATAGACTTCCAGAAATGGTATACATTCATGGGGTAGGAAATGCATATTTAAAGAATAAAATTAGAACCTATTTGAGTAAGCACCCAGAAATAGTATTTTCTTTTGAAGATGCTGATAACCTAAAATTTGGAAGCGGTGCTACTTTAGTTCTTATTAAGTAGCGATTTTCAGAATGTATTAAAATGAACGTCTAGACTTGCTCGGCTTATTTTTATTGGAATAACTTCTTACGTTTTTAGACTTATTAATACTTTTAGCGGGCTTAAAGTTGTTTTGTTTTTTTGATTTTTTACCAGCTGTATTTAAATCATCAGCGTTTTTCTGATTAGTTATTTTCTTTTTGTCTGTTGTATTTCCTTTTTGTTTAGATTCATTTTTTTTAGCTTGAGAATCAGATTTTTCAATGAGTGAATAGAGCTCTTCTTTTTCTCCTTTTGTTAAATCTCTCCAATCTCCTAATGGTATACCTTTCAGACTGATATGCATAATTCTTACGCGTTCTAATTTGTTTACCTCGTAACCAAAATATTCACACATTCTACGAATTTGCCTATTTAAACCTTGAATTAATATGATTCTAAAAACAAAGGGGCTTTCTAGAAAGATTCTGCATTTCTTTGTTTGAACTCCAAGCATCGGAACTCCTTCCATCATGCCGTTTATAACAGCTTCAGTGAGGGGTTTATTTACGGTAACTAAATATTCTTTTTCATGATTATTACCAGCCCGTAAAATTTTATTTACTAAATCTCCATTGTTTGTTAGTAGTATTAGTCCTTGGGAGTCCTTATCCAATCTGCCAATTGGGAAGATTCTCTTACTATGATTTACAAATTGTACAATATTATTGCGCACTGCAGCTTCTGTGGTAGAGGTAATGCCTGTAGGCTTATTTAATGCAATAATGATGCTATCTTCTCCGGCACGCGGCTCTAATTCATGTCCATTAACTCTTACCTGATCTCCAACTTTTACTTGATCGCCAATTTTGGCTTTCTTACCATTGATAAATACATGTCCATTTTCTATAAATTTATCTGCTTCTCTTCGAGAGCATATTCCACTATCGCTGATAAATTTATTTAATCTGATGGCACCGGAATTTTGCATGTTTTTTTCGGGCAAGATACATAATTTGTATAGGAGAGAAGAAATTTTTACGAACTTATGTCGTTGTAAGTATGTTTATAATTCCTAAAAATCATTTCACTTACTTAAATTCGCAGGATGAAAATAATTAAATATTCAATTTTAGTTTTATTAGTTATATTGTTTACGCTAGTTTGTATTCCCTACTTTTTTAAAGATAAAATTGTTGAATTAATCAAACAGCAAGTTAATACGCAACTACTTGCCAAAGTGAATTTTAATGAAGATGTATCATTAAGCTTACTAAAAGATTTTCCTTCAATGAGTTTGAAAATTGAAGACCTTTCTGTGGTTGGAGCTAATGATTTTGATGGTGACACACTCTTTTCAAGCCAGAGTTTTTCAGTTTCTTTAGACATTATGAGTGTGATAAATGGAGCTGAAATTATTGTTAAGAAAATCAGTTTAGACAAACCTAGAATCAAGGCTTTGGTATTAAAAGATGGGAAAGCTAATTGGGATATTACCAAGATAGATTCTAGCAGGTCTAATGCAGTTTCAGATACCGTAGGTTCAGCTTTTAATTTGAAGTTAAAGTCATTAGAACTTAATGACGCGTATATTTATTATAATGACGAAGCTAGTCATATAGTTAGTGAATTGGAACATTTCAATTATACTTTATCTGGTGATTTTTCAGAAAAACTATTTGAAATGAAAAATAGCTTAGAGATTACATCTCTAACAGTTGGAATGGATGGGGTAAATTATTTAAATAAGGTGCGTTGTTCCGCGAATGCCAGCATAGATGCTGATTTGAATCAGTTTTTATTTACTTTCAAAGACAATGAGTTTTCTTTAAATGATTTACATGTAGCATTTGCAGGCAAGTTTGCAATGCCTAAGGAAGATATGAATATAGATATTACCTATTCTGTAAAGCAAAACGACTTTAAAAACTTCTTGTCGCTTATTCCAGCCTTGTATGCCAATGATTTTCAAGATTTACAAGCAAAGGGTAATTTAAAATTTTCAGGTCATGTTAAAGGTGTATATAATGAAAAGCAAATGCCTTCATTTGGTTTACAAATTGGTATAGAGAATGGTTGGTTTAAATATGCTTCTTTACCAGTGCCATTTCAAAACACAGAATTAGATCTAGTTATTCAAAATCCTGATGGAATTCCTGATCATACAGTCATTGAACTAAATAAATTGCATTTTGAAATTGAAAAAGACCCTTTTGATGCTAAATTACTTGTAAAAACACCTGTTTCTGATCCATATATGGAAGCAATGGTAAAAGGACTTATTGATTTAAATAAAATTTCAAAATTAGTTCCATTAGAAAAAACATCTTTAAGTGGAATGATTAGGTCTGATTGGAATTTAAAAGGTAGTTTAAGTGCTTTGGAAAAGGGAGATTATAATAATTTCACAGCATCTGGTAATTTAATTTGCGAGCAAATTCGATATGCATCTCCAGATTATCCAAAGCCATTTCAGTTAATTATGGCAAACTTTGGCTTATCTCCCCAATCTATAACTTTAAAAGAGTTTGATGCAAAAATAGATGGGAATGATATGAGAATGGAAGGTGAGATTAGTAATTACCTGGCATATTATTTTGAAAAAGGACCGCTCAAAGGAAGGTTAAATTTTAATAGCACCCTGTTTAATGCAAATACTTTTATGTCTGAATCAACTACGGATACAAACAATGTTAAAACAGACAGTGCTCAAATGACAGTGATAGAAATCCCATCAAATATAGAATTTACATTACATAGTAATATTGATAAGTTGCTATACTCCAATTTAGAGATTCAGCGTTTTATCGGCAATATTGAAATTAAAGAGCAACAATTAAACTTTCAAAATATTGCCTTACAATTATTGGGTTCAAACATGAAAATGAAAGGGTTTTATGAAACAAAAAATCCTAAAAAACCTTCTGTAGACATAGATTTTAGTATTGTAAATTTGGATATTCAACAGGCATTCAAAACTTTCAATACCGTTCAAAAGTTAGCCCCTGCAGCAGAACATGTTTTTGGCTTATTTGATGCAAATTTAAAAATGCAAACCCAGCTTCGTGAGAACATGCAGCCAAACTTGGATGTATTATATCTTGCTGGTAATTTGGCTATTCCATATGCAGAGATTAAGGAAATTAAAGCAATCAATATGCTGACAGATTTGATTCAAAAACCTGAATATAAGTCTATCTCAATGAATAATACAGCCATTGCATTTATAGTTGAAAAAGGCAGGGTAAATACAAAACCATTTGATATTAAATTAGGCAAACAAAACATGAAATTAAGTGGATCTACAGGTTTAGATCAAACGATTGATTATGTTGGCAATATTGATATTCCTAGGAAAGATTTAGGTGCATCTAATCAAGCAATGAGCGATGCCTTAGCTAAAATAAACAGTCAGGCAGGAAGTGATATAAAAATGAATGAGACGCTGCCATTACAAGTGAAAATTGGAGGAACATTTGGTGCTCCAACGCTTAATACTAACCTAACTGATTTAGCTAAAAATGAACTTAACTCATTAACTGGCCAGCTTAAAGATGAAACACTTCGGATGAAACAAGAAGCCATTGACAAGGCTAAAGCTGAGGCGGAAAAAATTAAAAATGAAGGGATTAGAATGAAGAATGAAGCAGAGGCTAAGTTACGCGCAGAGACAGATCGAATTAGAAAAGAAGCGGAAGTAAAAGCCAAAGCAGAATCTGAAAGAATTAAAAGAGAAGCCGAAATGAGGGCAAGAGAAGAATCCGCAAAATTAAAGAAGCAAGCTGAAGAGGAGGCTAAAAAACGTTTAAAGGGTTTATTGAAATAAATGATTCTTGATGCTTGCTTTGTTTGGTCATTTATACCATCATCAAATGTCATTTGTGCGTTCCTTTTTGATTAAAAGTTAACATTAAAAATAGCATCATTAGGGGCTTAAGTTTCATGTTTATAGGATTTTTATTCAATCATTATCTTAAAATTCAAAGCATACTTCATGGATTGTAAACTCAAGATAAAAAGGCCTGAACCAATGCTGCTACAATCTATTTTTTTGTCGCTTTCTAATTCTCCAATTTGAAGAATTTGACCTTGTAAATTTGATAGGGTATAGTATATAGGTATATCTTGCTTAGGGTTGCTGCTCAGTTGGATAAAACCATTGCTTGGATTTGGATAAATATTAAAGCTTGGGATTTCAGTTTTTGAAATGCTGTTTTCAATTCCCTTTTCTTGTGTTAAAAAAAACCTATCTTCAAACATGCTAGCTTTATTTTCAGTAATTTGAAACGCATAGTGGGTAAAGGTATCTAGTGCTATTTTTTTTTCAAGAAATTGGTCAACAAGCCACCATTTTTTTTCAAATTCATTGCTTGTATGTATGTGAAATTGGTAAGATTTTAACTCTGTATTGGTGAGTCTTAAAGATATATTTTTAGGTATTTGTTTTTGGCTAATAGCCATAATAGCATAGTTATTGTTTATGCTATCTACACCATACAAAGAGGTACCTGGGTTCATCCATTTTTCGGAGTCATATGGGTCTTTTAATAGGCTGGCATTTAATTGTGTACATATAAAAAAAGCATCAGTTAAAATACTATCATATTCATATAACTTGATAAGCATATTGGCTGATGAATTTTTGCCTAATATTAAATTTCCTTCATTTGCAGCAATTTTATCTGATTCTTTAATGATAAGGCTTGGGTTGCTACCAATTGTTTTAATCATAAATGCTGCGCCCGATGATATGATAGCATTTACATTTCCATCTGAGCTACTCATACCATTTGCATTATAACTCACATATGCACCTTTATTATTACTGCCTCCCTGAGCTCGCCAGGTGTAATAAGTACTCGAAATTTGATTTTTAGTAAGCACATTCCAATTAATGGCCGAAGGAAATGGATTACCAATTAAACTTATTCCTCCAATGCTGTCGCTAATAGCAGGAATGCTATTACTCGAATACGTTTTGTCTCCAGTTTGATGATAACCAGTTGCACTGAGCACACAAGCAGTAGGTGAAGCATTATTGCTATATAAATTTGTATTTCTATCACCCCGAATTAAAATACGGTAGCCAGTACCTTGAATTAAATTTTGAGTAAGTGTATTTGTAAAAGGAATCCAATTTTGATTCTGTGTATTTAAAGTAAATATGGATGCATTTTTACTAGCTGTTGAGTCAAATCCAGGCCCATTACCTGTAACATGTGTGTGTTGTTGCCAAGCATGGGCTAGTCCATTTTCTGTGGTTAATGGGGTACTTAAAAACCTAAAAGCCCTGCGCGCAGGAATATATTTTTCAACTTTAATTTTACCCGTAAGTATTGCTCCAATGCCTAGACTTGCTAATCTGGCTGAACCAAACTCATTAGATAGAAAAGCTAATTGGTGGCCAGTATTTAAATGGGAATAATTGTTCAATATAAGTGTACCTGCATTGTTTCCCGCCTGTAATTTGACAGGAGATCCAACGGTGAAACTTGCATGTTCATGTAATTGAATGGTTTTAAATTCACATTGTAGGCTATCAAAAAAAATAGTGCCAGCTGGTTTATAAACATGAATACCGGCCCCATTGAATCCCGCAATTCTTCCATCTCCACTTATTTTTCCATGTAAGTGTAATTCATTTCCATTAAGCATCAGTTTTGTCTGGTTTTGGAGGTGTAAATTATATGCCGAAAAATTGGAGCCTGGTAAAAAATTACTGGTGATTTTTACATTGGTTTGGGCCGTAGGAAACCCATTTGTCCACGTTTGGTTCGCATTCCAAACGCAAGTACCTACAGCATCTTCCCAAGTTGAAGCTATTCTTAATTCATCCATTCTGCCTGTCATAGCTGTAAGTCCTTGGCGAATACAAACAGAAAAAATATTATTGGGGTCTGTTCCCAAAAAGTCTTTATTATTGGGTGTGCCTGCATCCATTTCTGTGCTTGTTGGTTCAGTTAACACCCATAAACTTACCGTATCGTTATTGCTTGAACTGGGTGTGAATGCATATTTTATTAGGATGAGATAATTTGTATTGAAGTTAAAACTACCCTGGTAAATAGCAGTTGAATTGGTTTTACTACAAGCAATTTGAAATGTATTACTTTGTTTTTTGATAAAAACCCGAGCAATATGGGTAAACGTATTTAAATGAAAAAAGTAGTCTTCTGATGCCAAAGAGTCTATGTTTAGTAAAAAAGATACATACAAATTTCCTGAGTTTTGCCCTGTAAATGTTCTGTTTATATCTTCTCTACTGCCAGCTCCGCCTGTAAATCTTAAACTTCCTCCATTACTATTTGGCAAACCTACTGGAGCCACTAATCCAGTTGGTTCAAACCGAACTGCATTGCTACCTGCGGCTCTATGCGCACTCCAAAACGTACTTAAAGTATCTAAACTGCCTGCAATTGTGCCATAGTTAAATGGTTCATAATTTATTTGTGCTCGAGAAAAATGGGAGGAACAAATGCACCAAAAAAGCAGACCTAAATAGGCCATATAGTGGGTTGTTGGGGTTTGCATAGGATTATTTTATTATCCTAACAAATAAACTTGCTATCTAATAGTAAAACAAGTTTAAACCTCAACTCCAATCTCGTAAATAGGATTTATCTTAAAGAGTTTCTGCTAGCCATTCAAAAAATACACGCTGCCACAACACACTATTTTGGGGTTTTACTACCCAATGATTTTCATCAGGAAAGTATAAAAATTTACTTTTTATTCCTTTTATTTGGGCTGCTGTAAATGCTTCCATTCCTTGATTTAATGGCACTCTGTAATCTTTTTCATTGTGAATGACTAATATAGGTGTATCCCAATTTTTTACAAATTTATGTGGTGAGGCATCAAAGTTATTTGGTGATGTTTTTTGATCCCAATACGGACCGCCATTATCATGGTTAGCAAAAAACATTTCTTCGGTAGAACCATACCAACTTTCCATATTAAACATGCCACAATGCGAAATAAATGATTTAAATCTTTTATTGTGATTTCCAGCTAACCAATAAACACTATATCCGCCAAAACTTGCACCAACTGCACCTAATCTGGTTTTGTCTACGTATGTTTCATTAGCAATGTCATCTATGGCACTTAAATAGTCTTTCATGCATTGTCCACCATAGTCATTCGTTATGGCATTGTTCCATTCGCTTCCAAAACCAGGTAAACCTCTGCGATTGGGTGCAACTACAATATACCCATTTGCAGCCATCAATTGAAAGTTCCAGCGATAACTAAAAAACTGCGATACAGGACTTTGTGGGCCTCCTTGACAATACAATAGGGTTGGGTATTTTTTGTTTGGGTCAAAATTTGGTGGGTAAATGACCCAAACCAACATATCCTTGTTATCAGTAGTTTTAACCATTCTTTTCTCAACTTTACCCATATTGGTTTGATCCAATATTGTTTTATTCACAAAGGTGAATTGACTGGTCATTTTAGAACTAAGTTCCACTTTAAACAATTCGCTTGGCATACTAATACTCATTTTGGCGGCTAACAAACTTGGTTTTTTACCTGGTATTACAACAATCCCTGTGTAATCATGAAGGCCTTCTGTATGCACAATCACCTGACTTAAACTTTTAAGCAATGGGTTAAATATTGCAATTTGTTTTGTTGCATTGATTACTGTTGTAAAGGCAATTTGTTGATTGTTAATCCAAGTAAAACTCTCAACGGTATAATCGAAATGATTGGTTAGTGGGGTAATTTTAGGAAGCATGTATATGGCTGATTGAATCTTAGCATCTCCAGGAGTGCTAGCTTTTGGATGATTGTAATCAAACATGACAAGGGTGTTTCTATCACTTTCATTACCTGGCTCTTCCATACTAAGCCAAGCAATTTTACTACCATCTGGTGAAAATTGTGGATTTTTATCATAGCCTTGATTGGATTCAGAGATATTTTTGGTAACCTGGGTATTTAAATCAAACACGTAAATATCACTATTGGTAGAAATAGCATCTTGGGTGCCATTTAATTTTTTACAATCGTAAGCAATTTTACTTCCATCCGGACTCCAATTAAATTCATCATCATCTCCATGCGGAGGAATAGGGCAATCAAATTTTTCACCTTCCATTAAGTCTTTTGGATTACCGATGAGTTTTCCATTTTCAAAACTTTGAATAAACAAATGACTATAGGCGTAATCGTGCCAAGCATCCCAATGACGATAAAATAATCCATCAATAATACGCGCATTGGTTTTGTCTAAATCTGGATATTGTTCTTTTACTTCTAGGTCTAGTTTTACATCCATGATCAAAGCAATGTGCCTCATCGTAGGTGAAAATTTATATCCATTTATTCCGCCTTTGATAAAAGTAATTTGTTGTTGGTTTGATCCATTAAGTTGGCAAGTATATAATTGGACTTCACCACTAATAGCACTTAAATAAGATATTAATTTACCATCAGGGGTGAATCTGGCGCCAAAAGCATTTTTTTCGGCACTTAAAATGGCAATGGGATTTCCATTGATAATACCTTGAATATAAATTACATTAGAACCTTTATTTGCTTTTAAGTCATAATTTTTAACAGCGTAGATTGCCGTTTTTCCATCTGGTGAAACACCGTGTTCACTGATTCTTCCAAATTGCCAGAGGGTTTCTATGTTTAAGTTATTTTGTGCCATTGCAAAAAAAGGAATTAAACTCATTAACAATATTTTTTTCATAGAATTGAGTATATGAATGTGTTGAATAGAAGTAATTATAAATGAAAGAGTCTTAAATGATATTTTTAATGAATTTAAAAAATTTGAAAGGTGCATATTTAAATGGTAAGTCTATAAAAGTTGGGGTATAAACCACCGATTTAAAATGACTAAAAGTGTCAAAGCTTTTCTTTCCATGATAATTACCCTGACCGCTATGGCCTACGCCACCAAAGGGTAAATGGTGGTTAGATACATGCATAATGGTGTCGTTGATACAGGCACCTCCAGAGGATGTTTTGTTTAAAATATTAACGGCCATTTGGTTCGATCCAAAATAATATAGCGCTAAAGGTTTTTCACCATTGTTTATGTACGATAATGGTTCGTTCATGTCTTCAAAAGTTAATAATGGTAGAAGTGGTCCGAAAATCTCTTCCTGCATAATTGCATCTGATGTTTTTATATTATCTAACAAAGTGGGAGCAATAAATTTCTCTAATTCTTCCGTTTCTCCTCCCATCCTTATTTCTCCATGTTGCATCAGGTTTTTTAATCTCTTAAATGCATCTGTATGAATAATTCTTGGGTAATAAGCACTGTTTTTTAGGTCTGAACCAAACATGTTTATAAGGGCAGATTTAATTTCTTTGACCAGTTCCTCCTTGATAGATTTGTGCACATAAATATAATCTGGAGCTATACATGTTTGACCTGCATTCAGTGTTTTACCCCAGATAATTCTTTTGGCTGCAAGTTTAATATTGGCATCCTTGTCTACAATGCAAGGGCTTTTACCACCTAATTCTAACACAACAGGAGTGAGGAATTCTGCTGCAGCTTTTGAAACTATTTTGCCCACACGTGTACTTCCCGTAAAAAAGATAATGTCAAAACGCTGCTTTAATAACATTTGATTTACCTCAATTCCACCTTCAAACAGTGAAATATAATTTTTAGAAAAAGTATCGGCGATAAGTTCGGCCATAAGCTGGCTTGTTTTTGGTGCATCTGGGGAAGGTTTTAAGACGGCAGTGCAACCAGCTGAGATAGCCCCAATAAGCGGACTCATTGTGAGCTGAAAAGGGTAGTTCCAAGGAGAAATAATGAGGGCAATCCCTAGCGGTTCTGGATATAATTTACTTCTTGAGGGCCAAAGATAAATGGGTGTATTAACCCGTTTTGGTTTAGCCCAATTTTTTAGTTTTTTAATGTGGTAATTTATTTCTTGAATGACTAGACTAATCTCAGTTAAATAAGCCTCTTCATAAGATTTGTGCAAGTCTTGCCAAAGTGCATCAGTTATGAATTTTTCTCTAGCAATGATTGCCGATTTTAAAGATTTTAATTGCTCAATTCTAAATTGAATATTTTTAGTTTGATGACTCTTGAAAAAGTTCTTTTGAGAGTCAATTTGCTCAATTATATTATCATTCATGATTAGTTTTTTGGGTAGTTAGAATCTGTTATTGTTTAAAAAATTCATACTTTTCATAATCTATGAAATCTGCTACTTTTACATGTATAGATTTTACAGTATTATCTACTACAGTAAAAGGTAAAACCTCAATGCCACAAGTAATATCTGTGTAGGTGCAAAGAAATTTGTTGTTACCTATGTGTTTCAAGATTCCTATATTATTGGGGTGATTACTTAAGTACATTTTTAAGCCAGCATTTTCTAATTTAATTTGCATATTTCCATACAAAGAATTGGTGTAAATACCTGTATATTCAGTAAGTGGTAAATCTGTTTTTATTTTTTTATTGGATATATTTTCTAGGCTGTCTAATTCTTTTTGAGCAGCAATTTTGCCGGGCAAACTTGCTTGATAATAGCGTTCACTTATATTTTTGTAGGGAGCATTTAAATATGCTTCAATAATTTGTTTTACCAGTGCGTCATATAGAGAATTGGCATCGGTATTCGTATATACCAGAATGCCTAAATTAACTTCTGGAATAAATTCTGTTTTAGTAACAAAGCCATTTGCACCTCCACTGTGTTCCCAGACTCTTTTACCATGAAAGTCGTAACTAGACCAGCCAAGTCCATAGGTAACAAAGTGTTTGCTTGGGAAGATTTTAGAAGATGCATCAGAAACAATCATGTTAGATTTTCTTGTTTCTTTTAGCACAGAAAATGGAACCACTTCTTTTCCATTAAATTTACCACTATCTAATTGCATGAGTATCCAATTGGCCATATCTGCAGCACAGGAATTTATGCTAGCTGATGGACCCATGTTATCTATGTTAGTAAGCGGTAATCGAACTAAATTTTGCTTTACCAAGGTATGCGGAGTGCAAGCATTTTTATCATTAAGCATCGCAGCATAGGTTGTACTGGTATGCTTCATTTGCAATGGGTCGAAATAACTTTCTTTGATAAAGTTATCCCAACTTTTTCCTGATACGATAGGTATTAATTCTCCAGCAGTAATATATGCCGCATTACAATAGCCATAGGTATATCTAAATGGATTTTTTGCTTTGGTTCTTGCCAGTCCTGCAATAATTTCTTGCCTACTTAATTGGCTTCCCCAATTTAAAAAATCTCCTTGAAAGGTACCTAAACCAATGCGATGACAAAGTAAATCTCTAACCGTAGTTAATTCACTTGCAATCGTGTCTTCTAAGGCAAATTGCGGCATATATTTTTTTACTTTTTCATCTAAATTAATTTTTTTTTGAAGGTGAAGATGCGCAATGGCAGTGCCTGTAAATGCTTTACTGTTTGATGCTATTTGAAATAGGGTATAGGCATCAACAGGCTCTTTACTTTTGATATCCTTTATACCATACCCTTTAGTAATAACTACTTTTCCATCTTTTACGATGGCTAAAGCTAGTCCCGGAACCTGCCATCTTTCCATTTCTCGATGAATGTATATTTCCAATGAATCTGTTATAAAAGCAGGTTGCGCTTGAGCAGAACAAATAATCATTGAACATGTAAGAAAATAGAATAGCGTATTTTTCATACCTGATAATTTATAGTTTTATTGAATTGTCCGAAATTAACTATTTTAGACCATTCAATACATAAATAATTTATTCAATTATTTAAAGGACAGTATATTATTTACTATGAAATTCTATCAGGGGTTTTCTCCAATCTCTTTCCCCAGTTCTTACTTTGGCCTGCAATACATTTAAAATAGAATACAAACCAAAATAAGTTCGGTTTATATACAAGGCATGCTGAGATCCTCTTCCTTCTTTGGAATTTTTTAGTTCATCCATTTTACTAACCTCTTCTCCTAAGGCATATATTTGATCAATATATGAATTGTTACCAAAATCAAAGGTGTCTTCTAAAAATGGTGTTGCCAAAAGTTTGGTCATTCGCATGAATGCATCAGTTATTTTCTCTTGTGTTGGTAAAGAGTCTTTTTCATTTATAATTTCTTGTTGTAGCATGATTTTCCTAATAATACCTGGTTCCTCTAATAAATCTGGTATTAATAAGGCAAAATAATTATGATAGAAATCAGAAGGGATTTCTTTTACACATCCAAAATCAATCACTCCTAATTCTCCATTTGGTCTTATTAAAAAGTTTCCTGGATGTGGGTCTGCGTGAACAGACTTTAAGGCATGCACCTGCAAATCATAAAAATCCCACATGGCCTGCCCAATTTTATTGCGTTCCTCCGAACTTGGATTGGTTTTTAGATATTCATCTAAATGCATTCCATCCATCCAATCCATGGTTAAAACCCTTTTACTGGAGAGTTCAGGATAGTATTGGGTAAAATACAAATTAGGGATGTGTTTACAGGCATTAGAAATAGCTATAGATCGTTGATATTCTAATTCATAATCTGTTTCTTCTAATAGTTTTGATTCTACTTCTTTAATGTATTTGTCTAACTCCTTTTCGTTCATGCTAAGTAAACGAAAGGCAATAGGCTTTACTATTTTTAAATCACTTTTGATACTATCTGCAACGCCTGGATATTGGATCTTTATTGCTAGTTTTTTCTCTTTCAAGGTGGCTTCGTGCACTTGTCCAATACTTGCCGCATTGCATGCCTTCATATTAAATGTGCTGAATAATTGTTGCGGACTTTTACCAAAATGTTTAGTGAACGTTTGGACAATAAGCGGCCCAGAAAGGGGTGGAGCATTGTATTGAGCCATCTGAAATTTATTGGTATACTGTCTAGGAAGGATGTTTTTTTCCATGCTCAACATTTGAGCTACTTTGAGCGCTGAGCCTTTAAGCTCACTAAGTGCATTATAAACATCTGTGGCATTGTCTTCATGTAATTCCTCTCTGCTTAAGTTTGGGTCAACCAATTTTTTGGAGTAATGTTTTATATAATTACCTCCAATTTGAGCTCCTGTTTTCACAAAACGCATTGCCCGTTCTACCTTGGTAGAGGGGATTTTTGATTGTTCCATTATTACCTATTTTGAAATAGAAATTTCCCGAAATTTAGCATGGAATCTAAGGCGGTTTGACCCATTAAATCAAAAGCAAGATTTACAGATTTCTCAATAGCTTCATCGCTTTTTTCAAAATTAATGCTATGGTCGTTCACCCAAAAATTAGTGATAAATAGTAAATTTAACCATTGTGCATCGGCGTATTTATCACTTAAAAATTTACGTTCTGTAATTTCTTTTGATTGCATTCCTTCATTGAGAATTTCTTGAGCAAAGGAGATAAAGTCGTGTTTAAATGGCTTTAAAAATTCTGGAGTTTTGGGAATTGAAATATGTTTAGACTGAGTTTTCCATCGAGCCACAACAAAACTACGGTGATTTTTTAAAGATTCTATCCAAGCAAAGTAAATGGCTAAAAATTTCTCGCGAGCAGCATAACCAACAAATAATTCTGAAGATTCCACCTGCTGTTTTACTCCTTTAAACCACTCTTGAAAAATAGAAGCTTCAATAGCCTCTATACTGGGAAAAAATCCGTAAAATTCTTGCTCAGTAATATTTAATGCTTTTGCAAAAACATACACATTTTTGGGTGCTTCGCCTTGAGTGAGGTACATATCCATGTACTTTTCGATGATTTGATTTTTCATACAGCTTAATCGTTTAATAAATACGCTACTATTTAAAACCAATGCTTTACTTAAAAGTTTTAAATAAGCTTTAATTAACAGGCTTTATCAAATAATCTTTACTTAGAGGTCCAACATTAAACAGTAAGTCAATGATGGAAAGGTTGGGTTTAAATTCAAATTTTTCAGCAAAAACTTGAAAGTACTTTTTTTCAAAAAGCAACTCGGATTGTAAACTTGGGTTTTTAGCTTGAAAACTATTTCTGCAGTCATGAGATAAACCCACTTGATTCTCATATTTTGTGGAAAATTGTATTTCACAATTTACTTTTAAGAGCTTAAAAATCAATTCAATAAATTGCAGGTTCAGGTTGAATAAGTGATTAAAATCTTTACTAAAATAGATGTTTTCAAAAGCATCTCGGTAATATAGGAAAAAAGCAGATTTGCCATAAGCAGAACATATGGCTTGCCAATGTATTTTTCTCCAAGGTTCATCTTCTTGAGTTAACACTTCATTTATCGTTTGTTTGTGTTTTTGATGCGCTATTGGAATGCTTAAATCTAAAACACCATTTGCAGATAAAATTTTACACCTATTTCTATAGCTTTGTTTTTGAAAATTTTCTTGTGCCTCAATAACAATATTTTTGGATTGCAGGGCATGTTGAAACCATGCGATGGGAGGAAGGTATGCCGTGCAAAAAATGGCTTTTTCTATCATAAACTAACTGATTGATACCTGAGTTATTCCAATGGGATAGTTTTTAACAAGAAAATCCTTAATCTGCTCATAATGAATTTTGTTTTTAACAAAATCTGCTTTTGTGCAATCAATAACCAAGATTTTTAAATCCGTTTGAGTTTGTAAATAATCAAAATAAGTTTGCTGCAAATTTTGAAGGTATTCATCTGAAATCTGCTGCTCATAGGTTCTACCGCGATTCGAAATATTCCATTGCAGCTTTTCAATTGGACAATGCAAATAAACCAATAAATCTGGTTTAGGTAATTGCAAATTGATGATGTGAAATAATTTATGATATAACTCATATTCATCTTCATCTAGATTTACTTTAGAAAACAATAAGCATTTGGCAAAAATGTAGTCACTTACCCTGATTTGTTTGAATAAATCTTGACTTATTAGTTGAGTTTTTAATTGATTAAACCTAGCCGCCAAAAAACTCATTTCCAGTGGGAATGCATATCTTCTTGCATCTTCGTAAAATTTGGGCAAAAATGAATTGTCCTCAAATTCTTCCAAGATAATTTGTGCATTCCAGTCATTCGCAAGGAATTGTGCTAAGGTTGATTTTCCTACGCCAATATTTCCTTCGATAGCTATAAATTGATATGGATTTTCTGTATTCAATCTTACAAAAATGAGGGAATTGCTTCATTAATTAATAATCATTTTTTCCACTTCTAACTTATCGGGGCAAGATTTTAATAATTCAACACTATTCAGTCCTAATTGTGGATGAACTAGATTCGGTGCAATCTCTGCCAAAGGAATTAAGGTGAACCTTCTATTCGCGATTTGAGGGTGGGGAATTGTTAATTGTGGAGTTTCAATTATTTCATTGTTAAAATACAAAATATCAATATCAATTACACGTGGCTCCCATTTTTCTTTGCGTATTCTCCCCATGCTACTTTCAATAGCTAGGTTAATAGCTAAACATTCCATTGGAGTAAATTTTGTTTGTAGTAAAAGTACCTGATTCAAAAAAGCTGCTTGCTTTGTATTTCCCCATGCTTCAGTTCGGTAAAACGACGAGTATTGAATAATATTTCCATATTTCTCCTCTAATAAACTAGCTGCGGTTTTTAGGTTCTTTATCGCATTTCCTTGGTTTGAACCTAATAATATGTATACAAAAGATGGCATAAGGCAATATTAAGTTAAAAAGGTTTGTATATGGTTATTTTATTTTATTGTTTATCATCTTATTTTTACCCAAAATTAAAATTATGCGAGTAACTGCTAAACTATTGATAGCTTTTTTAATCTTGTTTTCCTCATGTGCCCCAGACAATACAGACGCACCAGCGCCAGACACCTCTGCAAGCATTGATTTTGTTGGTACTTGGAACAGAGATAGTGTTATTGTTTATGATGTATATCCTTCTAAATTAAAAGTTAGATTAGAAACAGAATTTAACTATGGATTTTATATATTCAATAGCGACTTAAAAACTGGTATACTTAACTTGCTTGGTTCAGATTTTGGCATTACCTGGAAATACACTGCTAGTAATAAAAACCTTTTTATTAATGAGATAGATTGGGAAAATATGGATTATTTAGTGCAATTTATTTCTAAAGATAAATTAGTTTTGGTTGGTTTAAAAGATACCGGAAGTGGTAACCAAAATGAACGAGTGATATACTTGAGCAAGAAAAAATAATGCTTTTTATTGATAGGGTTCAATGGGAAGAAATAAAGAATTAATCACACTAATGAGAAACAAAATTCAGCTTTTTATACTATTTATATTATCAACAATACTGTATAGCTCTTGTAGCAAAGTTCCAGTTACCGGTAGGAGGCAATTAGGTTTACTTCCAGAAAGTGAGTTGATGAGCATGAGTTTAACCAGTTATAGACAATTTTTAGCATCAAATAAGCTGGTAAACAATGGGAAGGATTTGGCTATGGTGAAACGTTCAGGAGATAAATTAGCCAAAACAATCACAAGCTATTTGCAAAATAATAAAATGGGTGATAGGGTTTCAGGATTTAAATGGGAGTTTAATTTAGTTGAAGATAAAACAATTAATGCTTGGTGTATGCCAGGCGGTAAAATTGTTTTTTATACAGGTATTATGCCCATTTGTAAAGATGAAGCTGGAGTTGCTGTTGTGATGGGTCATGAAATTGCACATGCCATTGCTAGGCACGGCAATGAGCGCATGAGTCAAGGATTAGCGCAACAATTGGGGGGCGTGGCATTGTCTGCAGCATTAGCTAATAAAAGCCAACAAACACAACAACTATTTACTACTGCATATGGCATTGGAACTCAGGTAGGAGCAATGCTTCCTTTTAGCAGATTGCACGAATCTGAAGCAGATGAATTGGGTTTATATTTTATGGCATTGGCGGGTTATGATCCCAGAGTAGCTCCAGGATTTTGGCAAAGAATGAGTGCTGGAGGTGGAGGCAGAGCGCCAGAGTTTTTGAGTACGCATCCAAGTCCATCAACGCGAATCGCTAACCTCAACAAATGGATGCCAAAAGCCATTCAGTTTTACAATCAATCTGCACTAAAATAAAAATTGAATATATTTTGTTTATGCTTAATTAGCCTGATGAGCATCCCTTAGCATGGTCTCCGATAATTCTTTTCCGAGGTAATTGTCTATGATGCGATGTACAAAATATAGGATTGGAGTTAATGCGAGTGCAACAAATAATTTGTAAATATAATTTACTAACCCAATTCCAAGCACTAATTTAATGTCCCATCCTGCACCAATATAGAAGGCAATAAATAATACCACAAAACTATCAATGAGCTGAGATACAAGGGTGGAGCCAGTTGCTCTGAGCCAAAGTTTATTTTCGCCAGTTTTCTTTTTAAGGTAATGAAATACTGCTACATCAGCAATTTGACCTATTAAAAATGCAATTAATGATCCTATAATTATCCATAAACCTTGTCCAAAAATTTGTTCATAAGCGAGCTGCATATTTAAGTTACCAAGGCTTGTTTCACGGTTTATCCAAAAATTAGCAGGTACTAATTGTATACCAATATAAACAACTAAAAATGCATAACTAATTAAGATGGCTGCCAAATAAGATAATATTTTTACTCCACGTTTTCCGTAATATTCATTTATAATATCAGTCATAATAAATACCACTGGCCATAATATGACTCCAACAGTCATGTTGAATGACAAAGAATAACCAAAAATATTCCAATTTACTTGTTTGATCCCCATGCTATTCTCTAGAGAAAATATTTTTACTCCAATAAATTCGGCTAAAATTGCATTGGCAATAAAAAAACTACCTAATATTATGAATAACAGACTGCGTTTATTCTCTTTCATATAAATTAAAAACTAAATCAGCTGCAAATTAGTTTTTGCTCCTTACTTTTTTTAAAAAACTATAAACAAAAATTTCAAGCCAAATTAAATGATTATATTTGTATCATGGAATCAAATCAAACGCAATTACAAGAACTTTTTGTAGATGGCATGTCATGCGCAAATTGTGCAATGGGCGTAAAAAAACGTTTGGAAAAACAAGGTATGCAGTTGGTTGATGTTAACTTTGCAACAGGTGAGGTTAGATTTGAAAATGTAAGCGCAAAGCCGTTAAATGAATTGGCAGAAAGTATTGAAGATTTGGGTTATACCGTAAAAATACCAAACGTAGCTGCTCAAATTCAAAAAAAAAACTTCTAAATAGTCTTGAATCTAAGTTAATTTTTAGCTTAATATTCACCATTCCTTTAATGCTGCACATGTTCTTTTCATGGGCACCACTTCACAATCCATTTATTCAATTATTCTTATCCATTCCAGTATATGGTTTGGGATTATGGTTTTTTGGAAAATCAGCAGTGAATAGTTTGAAATCTGGAGTCCCTAATATGGATGTGCTTATTTTTATGGGTGCAGGTTCATCCCTGTTTTATAGTGTTTTTGGAACATTTTATTATCAAGATTCACATGAGGTCCATAAGTATTTGTTTTATGAAACGGGAGCTAGCATTATTACGCTTGTTTTGTTTGGGAATTTACTAGAAAAACGTTCAGTTAAAAAAACCACAAATGCCATTCAAAGTTTATCAAATTTACAAGTTCAAACGGCCAAATTAATGATTGAAGAAAATGGCAAATTGCTCATGAAAGAAATAGCAGTTAGCCAACTCAAAAAAGGTGATTTATTACAGGTGAATTCTGGCGATCTTGTACCTATAGATGCAGTGGTGGTGAGTGGTGAAGCCGATTGCGACGAGAGTTTAATTACAGGGGAAAGTCTGCCTGTCCATAAAAAAGTTGAGCAGGCAGTAACGGGTGGAACATTACTTGTTAGCGGGAATCTGCAAGTGATGGTAAATACGCATTTAAAGGATACAGTATTGTCTCAGATCATTGAAATGGTAAAAAAAGCTCAAACAAATAAGCCAGCTATTCAAAAATTGGGTGATCAAATCAGTGCTATTTTTGTTCCTACTGTCGTTTTAATTGCTATTGTTACCTTTTTATTTTCTTATTTATATCTAGAGATAGGATCAGCTCAAAGCATGTTGCGAGCTGTAGCTGTGTTGGTTATATCTTGTCCTTGTGCTATGGGATTAGCAACCCCAACTGCTGTTATGGTTGGTATAGGTAAGGCAGCAAAACGAGGAATTCTAATTAAAGGCGGACATGTATTAGAAGATTTCGCAAAAAGTAAAAAGATTGTATTTGATAAAACGGGCACCTTAAGCACAGGTGATTTTATCTTTAAATCATTTTGGTCTGAACCAAATGTTGACTTAGAGGCTAAAAACGCAATCTATTCTCTTGAACAAAAGTCTTCTCACCCAATTGCTAAAGCTTTAGTAGCTCAACATGATACTTGGTGCAATAATAATTTTACCTTTGAAAATGTAATAGAGGAGAAGGGTTTGGGCATCCGCGCAATTGATAATAGAGGTAACGCATGGCAATTTGGTTCAGCCAAATGGATGGGTTTTCCGGAGCATGAATCTGATCTTCTATTAAGTAAAAATGGACAAATAATCGCGGGTTTAACATTGGCAGATGATTTAAAACCCGGAGCTAAAGAATTGATAAGTTATTTAAAAAGTCAACATATTGAAAGTATCATTGTGAGTGGAGACAATGAAAAAAAGGTTAAGGCCTTGGCAGAGGAATTACAAATTAGGCAATCTTATGCCCATCAATTACCACAAGAGAAACTAGATTTAATCAATAATTGGCAGCAACATGAACGGATAATCATGGTAGGAGATGGTGTGAATGATGCGCCAGCTTTGAGCAAAGTATCAGTAGGTATTTCTTTTGTAAAAGGGAGTGATATTGCCATACAAGCTGCAAATTTGGTATTAATGAGAAATGATTTACGAAGCTTACAGGATGCTCACATGATTAGTAAACAAACGTATAAAACCATCAAGCAAAATTTATTTTGGGCTTTCTTTTATAATATTCTCTGCATTCCCTTAGCGGCAGCAGGTTTTATGCATCCAATGTTAGGTGCCTTGTCCATGGCCTTCAGTGATATCATTGTGATAGGAAACTCCTTATGGCTGGGAGTAAAAAAGGTACATAGTAATTACTAGGTCTTAGCAATTACTATGTACCAAAATTTGATTTAATCTTTGATAAATCTTACTTGGTAATTTTTACCATTATTTTTACCGTAAACCAAATACATGCCGGAAGGCAATATGCTAGTATTAAATTTTATTTCACCAGTTAAACTAGAAAAGCTAGGAGTTATTTCCATATTTTGTCCCATCATGTTGTATATGCTAAATTGAGCAGATTGAGTATATTGAGGCATTTCTATGTTGAGTTCTTCTTTTACAGGATTAGGGTAAGAAATTAGTCTTTGCGCATGATTTAGTTCATTCATTGAATTTCCCATAACTACCCTAAAATCTATTTTACTTGAATCTAATTGATCTAATTGGTTAGGAAGTCCTACAATTTTAAAAAATGTTCTTACTTTAACTGATACCTCATAAAAACCAACACTGCTTGCTATTGGATTTCCAAATAATCGTGCACATCCCTTTTCACCTCCATTCCAGGTTCTAGAAGCTTTATTGGCCTCATATCCAAAACCTGTTGGCAAATCACCAATTGATACAACGGTTGCTGAATCTATTCTCACATTATAGGGTGTACCTTGGTAAAGGATGGTTGAATCTAAGGGAACTATTAATGTTACCACCTGAGAATATGCTTCCCCAACAATTCCATCAGGCAATTTAGCTGGAGAAATACCAGGTTTAGTAACAGTTGGGTCTGGAGTACATTGTGCAAGAGCGGCAAAACTTAATGAAAGTGCAATTAAACTGAAGTAAATTTTTTTCATAGTTATATTATTTAATTCAAAAGTAATGTTTTTTTTGAGAAATTGGAGGTATAAAATTAATTCTATTTACAGCCCCAAATTATGTTGTTTTAATATTTCAAATGCATGATTTTCTTCTGTTAGCCAATGTATTTTTAAACCAGATTTCTCCATTTTTCTAAAATAAGTCATTTGTCTTTTAGCAAATTGTTGTATGGCGATTTGCAGGAGTTCTATCATGTTTTCTTTATCTATTTCGCCTGTAATATATTTGGTAATAAATTTATATTCCAAGCCTAATGAGATCAATTTTTCCGCACTAATTCCAGCTTTTAACAAAGAGTCAACTTCCTCAATGAGTCCAGTTTCTATGCGTTGTTTTAATCGGTTAATAATTTTGTTTTTTCTATCGGTAATGGATGGATTTAATCCCAATATTAATGGGCATAAAGGAATTGATTCTGGGATATAAAAACTAGGGTTTTCAATCAGATAATTCAGAATTATTAAGGCACGTATAGCTCTTTTTTTACTACCTAAATCTGCAGTATCCTTAAAATAATGATGTGGTAATTGTTCAAATTTTTCTTGTAGTTCTGTTAAAGTAAATGTTTCAAGTAGACATTGTAAATGGGGGTTTCCAGGTATTCCTGTATACGTGTAATCTTTGATTACTGCCTCTAAATACATGCCGCTTCCTCCACATAAAATGGGTAATTTACCTTTATTAATTAGTTCGTTTTTGGCAATTTTAAAATCTTGCTGAAACTGGTAAATGTGATAATTGTCTTCTGGCTCGCAAACATCTATTAAATGATAGGGAATAGGCATATTATTGAAAAAATAATCTCCTAAATCTTTTCCTGTACCAATATTGAGATGTTTATAAACCATGCGCGAATCAATACTAATAATTTCACTATTTAATCTACCAGCTAATTGTACAGCTAATTTAGTTTTTCCACTGGCTGTTGGACCCAAAATTACTATTGAATCAAAATTTTTCATCTGAGGTCTAAAATCATTTTTTGTGTACTATATTCTTCTATATGAATAAGTTCTGTTTTTAATGTATCAATAAGTTGGTAGTTTTTTACTGTGATTCGTTCCTGTTTGATCGGATTTAAATAGAATCCCTGTAACTGGGCCGATCCTATCTTTTTGAATCCAAATTTTTCAAAGCTTTTTCCATCACCAAAGTTAAGATCTATATAAGTCATTAGGTGCACTACATTCTTAAGTTTAATGAAATTTTGTAAAATTTTATGCATGCCCCCCACTACAATGAAATTTTTTAAACTAGCTAATCTAACTAACTCATAAGATCTATAATAAACTTGCCCATCTATCATTACCCTAGATTTGCTGAAAGATGCAACTAAAACAAGATTTCCTTTATACACTAATCCATAATTATTACTCACATGACAAGGTCCTAATAGATGATTTTCTGCAAAGAAACTTGCAGCATTAGGTTTAGTGATTTTCTCGAAGGTACATAATCTTGCAGCTATTTTCTGACTTAATCCCAATAAATTTTTTATTCTACTTACTATTATATCTTTTTGATTAAACCATTGATCTTGGTATATATGAATACACTTTTTTTGCTGATCAAAAGATGTTATGTCTAATTGTTTTTGATCTAGATAATAGGGGTGTAGTATTAAATAAATTTCTGCTTGTTTAATAAATAAGACATATGAATTAATTTCTATCAAATTAAAATCCACTGGGATCAAACTACCTAATGTTTTTTTGATGTCTGTAAGAAATATTTTGTTCACGCTACGAAGAAATAAAAAATACCCAAATTATTAGTTATTTTGATTTAATTGCACTTTTAAATTTAAAGCCACTTTGGGAACAAGAGTATATAAGTTTATCCTCATCTTCTTGCTATTGATAGCTGTTGTAAAAACTGCTGTAAGCCTACCTATTATTGATTTTAATAAAAATTCAATCATTCAACTAAACAACCATGATTGGGAGTTCTATTATGGTTCAAGCTATCAGGATATTAATCACCAAACTAAACCAAATAGCATACAAATTAATGTTCCAGGAAATTGGGCTGATCATGCTTTTCCCAATACAGGATACGGTACATATGTTTTTAAATTTTTACCCAAAATTCCTGTTGCGTCTCATTTAATGCTAAAAATGTATACGGTTGCCTGTTCTCATAATTTATATGTAAACGGTCATTTAATACGTAAAATTGGTAATTATCATGTTGATGCAGGTAAGGCCAAACCAGATTTTTATCCATATTTGGTAAGTTTTGATGCTGAAAAGGATACCATTGAAATTGCAATTGAAGTTGCAAATTTTAATTATAGAAATGGTGGATTATGGTTCACACCAATTATTGGATTGTCTGAACCTATGGAGACTTTAGACAAACGAAATACGGCAGTTGAAGCCTTTTTAATTGGCTCATTATTTTTGTTATTCTCATTTTTTATTACATTTTATTATACCAAAACAGAAGATAAAACTTCTTTATATTTTGCCTTAATGTGCCTTTTTGCCGCACTTAGGATTGGTTCAACAGGAGAGGTTTTATTACGCCAACTTGAACTTGGTATACCTTGGGAACTTATTGTAAAAATAGAATATATATCTTTAACCATGGTGATGGTTTTTGGCTTATTGTATTTAAGATGCCTTTTTCCTAGAGATTTTAATCCAAAAGTTTTTTCCTCCTTGCAGCTAATTCAAATATTTTCAGCCTTTTGTTTCTTAAGTTTACCTGTTTACTATGCCAGCTTTATCATACCATATTATTTACTTTACTGTATATTTTTATTAGCTTACATCATTAATTTGGTTGTAAAAGTTAATCTTGTTAAGCGACCATTTAGCTTGCAGGTTGGTATTGCTTGTTTATTAGTAGTATTTACAGGTGTAAATGATATTCTGCATAGTCAAGGCTTGATTAAAACTTTCTATGCAATGCCGCTTGGCATTTTAATATATGCGATCATACAAGCGATGGTCATTACAAAAATGTTTAACATTTCATTTGAAAAAGTGGAACAACTATCGAATGAATTAAAAGACACAAATAAAAACCAATTAGCTATTATTGAGGAACGAACTTCAGAATTAAATAAATATGCTATTGATTTAAAACAAAGTAACCAAATTAAAGATAAGGTTTTTTCAATTATAGCACATGATTTAAGGGCGCCAATTAAGTCTTTAAGTACGGTATTAGTTTGGGTTTCAGAGGACGATTTAACATTTGAAGAGCTAAAAAAATCACTAAGTAATATTAGTAAAAATGTTGATACTTTAAATTTAACATTAGAAAATCTGCTTCAATGGTCAAGAAGCCAGTTAAATGGCGTAAAAAGTGAGCCAGAATTGATTGATATTCGAAAACCTATCCAAGAAATGATGGATTTGTTTAAAATTCAGTTGGGAGAGAAGAAGCTAACGTTAAAATATAATCATTCTCATCGATATGCTGTATATATTGATAAGCATCATTTGAATTTATTATTTAGAAATTTGCTTAGTAATGCTATTAAATATTCTAATGAGGGTGGTGAGATTGAAATTAAAGCGACACATTTTAATACAGAATTTACCATCATTGAGTTCATTGATAGTGGAATTGGCATGAGTCAAGATGCGATGAGTAAAGTTTTTTCTGCTACAGATCATTATTCAACCTATGGGACTAAAAACGAGCGCGGAACCGGTTTGGGCCTTCTTCTTTGTAAAGAATATGTAGATAACAGCGGTGGTAAAATCTGGATTGAGAGTAAGGAGGGAGAAGGGGCTAAAATATCCATCGTATTGCCTAATACCAGGATGTAATTTGTTATACAACGACCTGGATGTTTTTTTCTGTTTTTTGTTCTATTAAAATATGTTTTCCATCTAATAATTTTTTCAAACTATTTTCGGTATAATTACTTATAGTTAAGAGCTCAAGTCCTTCTTTTATGCTAAGGTTATAAGCATTACCTAAATTTTTAAGTAACTTATCAATTTTATGCGTTTCGTTATCTAAGCATACAATAAAGCTAATGGCAGAATTTTGCATTAGATTTATTTTAACTTTTAATGCTGCAAATACCGTAAAAATATTACTTAAATTATCCTCTACAATAAATGAAAAATCTTTGCTACTAATTGAAATTAAAGCCTGATTTGATTTAGAAATGATGGTTGGTGGTAAATTTTCTGCATCCTTTTCAATACCTACTATTGTTCCATCAGCTGTTGGATCAAGGAATGATTTTACAAATAATGGGATTTTTTTACTTTGTAATGGTTGAATTGTTTTTGGATGGATCACTGTGGCTCCATAATATGCCATCTCTATAGCACTTGGGTAACTTATCGCATCAATTTTAATAGCATCTTCATGTTTTTTAGGATCTGCATTCATTACACCAGCAACATCCTTCCAAATCGTAACTTGCTCTGCATCTAAACCAAATGCAAATATTGCTGCAGAATAATCCGAACCTTCCCTGCCCAATGTAACAGTGAAATTATCTTTATTTTTACCTATAAAGCCTTGTGTTACTACCATTTGTTTTTTTACGATGGGCTTTAATTTTTTTGAAATTAGTAATTGTGTGTATTCCCAGTCTATTTTTCCTTCTCTATAGGTATTATCAGTAGAAATAAAATTTTGGGCATCCATCCATCTGTTTTTTATGCCAGATTCGTTTAAATAAGCACTTAATATTTTAGATGAAAACAATTCACCATAACTTACAATCTGATCATATACCTTATCAAAATTTGAATCTGCTACATTTTCTAATTCACAATCTAATTCAATAAACAAGTTTTCAATGTCTGTATATGTTTGACTTTCCTTAGTAATCAATAGTCCACTTATAATTTCATCATGAATTTTCTTCACTTCTTTGAACAAAGTATACTTTGAAGGGTCATTTTTAAAATAGGCTTGTGCAAGCAATTCAAGAGAATTAGTTGTTTTCCCCATGGCACTTACCACAACCAATACCTCTTCGCCTCCAAATACTTTTAAAACATTTCCTACATTTTTTACAGCTTCAGCATTTTTAACCGATGCTCCTCCAAATTTAAATACTCTCATTTTTAACTAACTTAAGTTGCAAAGATACTGGTACATTTTTATTTCTTAATTTATCGGATGAAAAAATAGCTACAATATCTAATAAATTTATTAAATATTCAATATTAAGAAAATCTTTAATATACTCGTAGTAACTTTGACCTATTAATTTTAGCGTATGCCTTTTCGTTTATCTTCTGCCAATTTGCTAAGCCTAATTGTATTGCTTTTTTTGCTTGTGCAATCTAGTCAAGTAAAAGCAGATCATGTGGTAGGCTCTGATGTTTCATATGCTTGTACAACTACACCTGGTGTTTATCAGGTAATGTTTAA
Organism: Bacteroidota bacterium; assembly: GCA_947459415.1. GTDB lineage: Bacteria > Bacteroidota > Bacteroidia > UKL13-3 > UKL13-3 > B1. The sequence goes on along the minus strand of CANHDN010000003.1, from coordinate 1,562 downwards.
AATTTACCGAGATTGTCAAGGAATTCCCATGTGTCCGAATTGCCCAACAAGTTTAAGTCCTTCTTGCCAACTCTCCGTTTCTTTAAGAGGTACGGCGGTACCATCTGGTTCTGGATTACCTCCAAGTCCTTGCACGGGTGTTGCTTTTGGAACATCTAGTTTAGCCGTTGTAACTGCAGTGAGTGGTTTTGATGTGGTGCAATTATGTGCTCAAGAGAAAACTATTTGCAATAATTGTGGCTCTCGTACCCCTGGGACCTTTACACCAGGTATTGAAGTATACACTTTTGAAGGTACTGTTAGTTTAGCATCAATACCTGCTAGTTGTTGTTTGGTTAGTGTAGGATTTAGCACCTGCTGCAGAAATAATGCAATTACAACCCTGGCTAATCCGTCTTCTTTAGGGTTTTATACTGAGGCTGTTATTAATCGTTGTGCTACTCCATGTAATTCTTCTCCAACATTTACCAATGACCCAGTTGCCGTTACCTGTGCCGGGCAAGATTTTACCTATAACTTAGGTGCTATTGACCCTGATGGAGATTCATTAAGTTATGCTTTTGGTCAATCACTTGTAAGTGCGGGTGCTCAGGCTCCATATGTTTCGCCTTATAGTCCTAATGTTCCATTGCCTTATTTAGGCGCTCCTATTCAATCACCACCTGCAGTTCCACCTATTGGTATTAATATCGATGCGGTAACAGGCGATATTAGGTTCAGACCTATGGGGAACTTTGTTGCTAATCTAATTATTGAAGTACGACAATGGAAAATGGTAGGAGGTGTTCCCACGTTAATGGGTATTACGCGGCGAGATATTCAGTTTTACAGTAAAGTTTGTCCATCTAATAATCCTCCGGTGCTTAGAACTTTTAACACAGATGGTACATTAACCACACCGCAGCCTAATTTTGGTTACTCTATTTGTGCTGGTCAACAATTGTGTTTTATTGTTTCTGGTTGGGATAATACTGCTGGTTGGGATTCAACCGACATGACCTGGAATGCACCTACTTTGCTAGTGAGCAAAGGTGCTACCTTTGTGAAGGCTTATAATCCGGCTCAAAGAGCCATGCTTGGCCCAAAGTATGATAGTATGCGTTTTTGTTGGACACCTGGTCCTGAAATGGCAAGTAACTTACCTTATTATTTTGTTGTTACAGTAAAAGATAGGGCTTGTCCTATCCCAGCTCGAACTACCCGTTCATTTAGTATTTTGGTTAGAAGAGTTCCAACGGCTACCATACAAAAAGTAAATAAAAACTGTGGTTTCTATGATTTTTCATATACTCAAACGAATGTTGTTCCTGTTAATCCGGCCTATACTAAATTTTTAATTGAAAATTCGCCAAATTCTAACACATATACTCAATTTAATGGGGCTACAGTTAATAATCATAAATTTACCCAAGCTGGTTGGCATCGCATTCGCTTGCAATTAACCACCACTGCTCCTCCGGCACCCAATGGTTGTCCGAACGATAATATATGGGATTCAGTGTTGGTAGCTTCTCCGGTAGAAGTATCTATTCGCGATACATTCAATTGTTTTGGAACACCAG
>CANHDN010000002.1 GCA_947459415.1 Bacteroidota bacterium | reverse complement strand
TGATTGTGCCTTTGATTGTAAAAAAAGCTCGAAAAATAATAACTGTTTCTAATTTTGAAAACCAGCGAATTACTGAATATTTTGGCTTTAAATCGGGAATGGTTCAAACCGTATATAACGCTGCTGCTGCCTATTTTACTCCTATTAAAGACCCAGAAATATTAGCTCTTGCCAAGCAGAAATTTAATTTACCTGATCAATACATATTCTTTCTCGGAAATACAGATCCAAAGAAAAATGTTAAGGGAGTTTTACAGGCATTAAGTTTATTGAAATCTAAAGGGAAATTACCTTGTAAATTATTGATGTTAGATATTAACAAAGATTATTTACAAAATTTAGCGAATGAAATAGGTGATTCAGAAATAATCAATGAGATTGTATTTACAGGTTATGTTTCTAATACTGAATTGCCAGCAATTTATAGTCTCGCTACTATGTTTTTATATCCATCTTTAAGAGAAAGTTTTGGGATCCCCTTAATTGAAGCCTTGTGTTGTGAGGTACCCACAATTACATCAAATACAAGTTCTATGCCCGAAGTAGTGGGTGATGCGGCCTTGTTATGTAATCCAGTTGAACCAGAATCTATCGCTATGGCCATTTTAGAACTATGGAACAATAAAGCCTTACAGGATTCATTAAAAACCAAAGGAAAACGGAGAGCTGAGTCATTTAATTGGAAACAAAATGCCTCAGATACATTAACTATTTACCAATCTGTTGTCAAATCTGTTTAAATTATCTGAATACATGATATGAAAAATCAAGAGTACGTTAATTATACCAATTATTCTGACATAGAAGATATCAAACGACTTCATTTTATAGTGAATTCAGTGAAGCGTTTACAATCCACTTCTATTAAAATTCTTGATATAGGCTGTGGCAATGGTAATATTAGTTTAGCTCTTGGCTCTCTTGGCTTTGAAGTAATTGGAATTGATATAGATCAGGTAAGTATTGAGATGGCAAAAAGTAGAAATGTGTTTTCTACGGTAAGCTTTCAGGTCTTAGATGCAAATTCTTTTGATGTGCATGATGCTTTTGACGCCATTGTATGCAGTGAGGTGTTGGAGCACCTTACAAAACCAAAGGAATTAACAGAGCAAATATATAAGATTTTGAAACCAGGAGGCATTTTTATAGCCACTGTCCCAAATGGTTATGGACCTCGAGAGTTGTTAATTACCAGGTCTGTTCAATTTCTGAGCAGAAAGGGATTTGATAAAGCTATATTATCTATTAAAAGAATATTGGGTTACAACGCTAAAACCATTCAATCTTCTAATGAAGATTTAACTCACCTGCAATTTTTTAGTTTTACAGCGTTTCATAAATTGATCAACAGTGCTGGTTTTAAATTAGTAGGGTATCAAAGTTCAGATTTTTTAGAGCGAATTTTTCCTTTTTCATTACTAACTAGAAGGTTTAAGTTTTTACAGCAGCTAGATTGCTACATAGCTAATTATTTACCTAAACAATTTACCTGTGGTTTTTATACTTCATGGACTAAAAGTTAAAAATAGATGAGTTTAATAGAAATTATATTTTGGACAGGTATTGGAATTGTTTTTTATAGTTATTTAGGCTATGGAATACTATTGTGGTTTATTGTAAAGTTTAAAAATATTTTTAGGATTGAACCTAGTTTTGATAGTACTTTTTTGCCTCATGTAAGCTTAGTTGTGCCCTGTTTTAATGAAGCAGATTACATAGAAGATAAAATTGTAAATAGTTTGGCATTAGACTACCCTAAAGATAAATTACAATTAATATTTATTAGTGATGGCTCTACCGATACTACCCAACAAAAAGTTTTAAAGTATCCAGAAATAGTAGGTTTGCATGAATCTGCAAGGAATGGAAAGGCAGCAGCAATGAATAGGGCCATGAAGTATGTTACTTCGCCAATTGTTGTATTTTGCGATGCCAATACCCACTTAAATGCTGAAGCACTTAAAGAGCTGGTAAAACACTATGTAGACCCAAAGGTAGGAGCCGTTACAGGAGAAAAAAGAATTATTACTAAAGATAAAGAAAATGCAAGTGGAGCAGGAGAGGGTATTTATTGGAAGTATGAAAATTTTTTAAAAAAATTAGATTCAGATTTTCATACCATAGTTGGCGCTGCCGGTGAATTAATGAGTTATAGAACCGAATTATATCAAGAACTTCCTACAGATACCCTGCTAGATGATTTTATGCAAAGTATGCAAATTGCCAATATGGGTTTTAGGGTTGTTTATGAAAATAAAGCTTGGGCTTCGGAAACTGCGAGTGCTAATGTGGGTGAAGAATTAAAGAGAAAGATTAGAATTGCTGCTGGCGCATTTCAAAGTATGGCAAGATTGCCAAAATCATTTAATCTCATTGCGAATTTTCGGGTAAGTTTTTTGTTTATTTCGCATAAGGCGCTCCGTTGGACCCTTGCTCCCTTATCCTTATTAGTTGTTTTTTTAACTAATATTTCTTTGTGTTTACAAACAGGTGAAATATACTTTTTCCTTATGCTTGCACAAATTGTATTTTATGCGCTTGCCTTGCTAGGTTGGTATTTAAATAATAGCAGGTTTAAAGTTAAAATGCTCTTTGTTCCGTATTATTTTTTTATCATGAACCTATGTATGTATCTGGGTTTTATTAGATTCATACGCGGCAAACAAAGTGCAAATTGGGAACGTGCGAAAAGGGCTTAATTAAAGCTGTATGCTCCACTGATGATTTTCCTTTATTCTTCCACTTTGTATGGCGTAAATTGTTTTGTATAAATAGTTTGATACTTCTCTCTGTTCAGCATCTGGAAGCACATAATCTGTTCCTTGGTACCCAATTGCTGCAATTTTAGCAATAATGGCTGCGGTTCCAGTTCCAAAACAATCACTCAGTCTGCCTGCTTTACTCCAATCTATAATTTCTTTGATGGCAATTTTTCTCTCCTCAACAATATACCCTTTTTCCTTTAATAAGGTTATGCAGGTATCACGTGTTATTCCATTTAAAATATTACCATCTAATTTGGGAGTTAACACCCTATTATCATCAACTACAAAAAACAAATTGGTAGTGCCAGATTCTTCCACATATTCGTGGTTGATGCCATCTGTCCAAATTAATTGATCATACCCATCTTTTTTGGCTTCAAAGGATGGTAACATGCTAATACCATAATTACCTGCAGCTTTTGCGAAACCGGCCATGCCATTGCTGGCTCTCACATAGTTCTCCTCAATTTTTACCTTGATAGGTTTAGGATAATAGCTATTTACCGGGCAACAGAAAATGATGAAACTATAATTCATACTTGGCCTTACCCCAACAAAATCATCAGTAGCAAACATAAATGGCCTTATGTATAAGGCGCTTCCCTCTTTGGTTGGTATCCAGTCTTTATCTAATTGAATGAGTTCTGTTAAACCTGCCATGTACAATTCTTCAGGAATTTCTGGCATACCCATTCGTATGGCAGAAATATTTAGCCTTTTTGCGTTATCTAATGGTCTAAATAATAAAGCATCTCCAGCTTCATTTTTGAACGCTTTCATGCCTTCAAAAATAGATTGTCCGTAATGAATAGCAGATAAAGAAGGAGCAATGCTAATAGGTCCGTAAGGTAAAATTTCAGGATTTTGCCATTTTCCATCGGTATAATCTACCCGAAACATATGATCTGAAAATATTTTTCCAAATTCAATGTTTTCAAAATCACATAAATGAATTCTTGATTGCGGAGTTTTGCTAATTTTTATTGAAATTGCCATGGTATATGAATAATGATTTTCAAATAGCAGACGATTTTATCCTTCCTTTATTCGACGAAATTTTCGTGGTCAAAGAAAGAGATTTTTCCATAGAATACCACCCTTTAGGTTCAGGACTTCAAAAACTTTTACTCATGGTAGATTCTCCAGACCACGATTTTTTGCCTGAAAGTGAAATGCAGCTTTTGCAAACAATTGTTGATAAGGGGCTTAGGAAAAACATGGACGATGTGTGGGTGTTGAATGTGCAAAAGTTTCCGGAAGCAAGTTTGCTGCGTATTTGGGATTTTTTTCAACCTGCCCAGGTAATAGTTTGGGGATGTCAATCTTGGATGAGTGCGCAACAATTAAACATAGAACCTCATAAACAAGTATATGTACATGGGGCTGAATTGTTACAAGCGAGTTCGCTTTCTACTTATTTAACCGATGCGCAGTCTAAAGGAAAATTATGGCTTGCGCTTCAACGAATGTTCTTTAATTGATTTTAAAATTAGGCCCAATGACTCCATTAGTATTTGCCACCCACAATGCAAACAAAGCCAAAGAAATTGCAGCCATTTTAAATGGAATGTTTGAGGTAAAAACACTCCATGATATTGGTTTTTTAAATGAAATTATAGAGTCTGGAAATACTTTAGAGGAAAATGCTTCTATCAAAGCGCATGCAATTTTTGCTGCTACTTCATTTAATTGTTTTGCAGATGATACAGGTTTATTGGTTCAGGCACTGAATGGCGCACCAGGAGTGCATACAGCAAGATATGCAGGTCCAGAAAAAGATGCGCAACAAAATAATAACAAGTTATTACATGCATTAAGCGAAATTACTGATAGAAATGCAAGCTTTGTAAGTATTATTCATTTAATTTTTGAGGGTCAATCCTATTGTTTCAAGGGAGAACTCAAAGGGACCATTGCAACAGAGGCCATAGGTTCAGAAGGATTTGGTTACGACCCCATTTTTATTCCTTTAGGTTCAGACAGAACCTTAGCGCAAATGAGTTTGCAAGAAAAAAATGCAATGAGTCACAGGGCGATAGCCTTTCAGAAGATGCTTGAGTTTTTAACAGAAAAACGGAATTAAACTTTTTTGCTCGATTTAAAATCAGACTGTAAACTTAAATCTATTTGCTCTTGCACATCTTGATCTGCTTCAATGTCTGAAATTTTATGTCTATAAAAATAAATAGGTAATTGACCCACAATTAACGCCAAAGAACCTATTACTAGCATCACGATAGATGCAGCATTGTCTTGCAAAGCCCATGCAATAAGAATAAATACAATGTTAACCATGCTTAAAATGAGCGTTACTTGGTTATGACTTTGTCCGTTTTTAATGAGCCAATGGTGTAGGTGGTTTTTGTCTGCTTTAAAAGGAGAGGTTTTGTTTATGGCACGCAGAACAAAAACGCGCAGGGTATCATAGAGTGGCACAATTAATACAGCTAAGGCAATTCCTGGTGCTGATTGCGTGTGTGCAATCATGTAATTGGTAGGTGAATTAGATTCTATGTAATGTATGGCAAACAAGGAAAGCAAAAAACCTATGGTTAAGGAACCCGCATCGCCCATGAATATTTTAGCTGGACTGAAATTAAAAAATAAAAATCCCATAATAGAACCTGCTAAAGCAAGTGTTATTAATGTCCATTCTATTTCTCCTTGTCTATAAAAAAGAAATGAAAAGGTAAGACTCATAATGCAGGTTAAACTCCCAGCTAATCCATCTACGCCATCTATCAGATTAATTGAATTGGTAATTACAATAATCATAAACATAGACAAGGCAATGCTTGCAATAAATGGTATTTCATGAATTCCAAATACTCCATGAAAATCATTAATTCTGATTTCTGTTAGACTGGTAACTAAACCAGCAGCTAATAACTGGGTATATAACTTTTTCATGGGAGAAAGAATGATGATATCATCTTTTAATCCACTAACGAGCAACATGATTAAGGCTGCCCCGATATATTTTGAACCAGGAATATTTGAAAAGTCACCAAACAATAAAATGGCAAAAGTAAATGAGATAAAAATGGCCATTCCACCCAATCTTGGAATTTTTAGGGTGTGAATTTTGCGCTCTTCTGGTTTATCGTATAAATTTTTTAATTTAGCTACCGTAATAATAGACGGTATTGCAAATATTGATGCTAAAAATGCAGTTGCAGTTGCTAAAATTATTGTAATCATTTCAAAATTGCTTTTGGCTTTTGGCTATTGGCTTTTGTTGGAGCAATGGGCAAATAACTAACAAGCACGGTTAAGAGTATTTGGATGAGTTTTACTGGGTTTAAATTCGCTAACTATTAATAAAAATGTTCAAGGCTAAGGTATTAATGGCTAGCAACTTCTTAAAGCAAAATAGTTAAATAAGTGTTAAAAGCAACAATTTGTATAAAAAAAAATTATATTAATTAGGGAGCTAGGCGGGTATGAGTCCAATCTAAGGTATTTGTTTTACTAAATAAAAACCTGTCGTGAAGTCTACTTGCTCTACCTTGCCAAAATTCAATTGATTGTGGCTCAATGATATATCCTCCCCAGTGAATCGGCCTAACAATCGGCGTACTTTCAAATAAGATTTTGAATTTTTCGAAATTTTGTTCTAATACCTCTCTACCAGAAATTGGTTCACTTTGAGGAGATGCATGCGCACCAATCTGACTTTCCGTGGGGCGAGAAGCAAAATAGGCATCTGATTCTTTTTCTGAAATTTTACTTACTGTACCTTCAATGCGCACCTGTCTTTGTAATTCTGGCCAAAAAAATAAGAGCGCTGCCTGCTTGTTTTCATTCATTTGCTTGCCCTTATTGCTATTGTAATTGGTGTAAAATACAAATCCATTGTCCTGAATTCCTTTCAATAAAACAATTCGCATACTAGGTTTTCCATCATGCTTTATGGTTGCTAAGCTCATGGCATTGGGTTCATTTACCTCTGCATCAATTGCTTCTTTAAACCAATGTTTAAATTGTTCCATGGGATTAGATAGAATATGAGTTTCGTCAAATTCTTTTAAAGTATAATCTTTTCTAATTGCCGCAATGATTTCGTTGCTTAACATATTTACCAAGTATAATGATTTACAAAAGTATGATACTTTACACATAAGTTTTTCTATTTCAGGTCATTTTTTATCGTGAATAACTTGTAGATAATCCTTTCAATATTTTATATTATTTGCTTTTAAATGCAAATTTGGCACAAACAATATGATTTTACACCGGGAACAGGTCAGCTGCTCATTAGTGAGCCATTTCTGTCTGACCCAAATTTTAGAAAAACAGTAATATTGTTGTGTGAGCATGAAGATGCAGGTAGCATCGGTTTTGTTTTGAATAAACCGATGTCCCTTACTACAGATGATATAATTCCTGGTTTACTTCAGGTTAATTTCCCCATTTTTTATGGTGGTCCAGTTGAAGAAAATTCACTTCATTTTATCCATACTTTTGGTAGTCAAATTCCTAATTCCTTTAAAATTGGTGGTGGATTGTTTTGGGGGGGAGAGTTAGAAGCGATTGACCAGTTGATAAAAACGGGTGTAGCAAGCACAGCTGATTTTAAATTTTTTATTGGATATAGCGGTTGGGGTGTTAGTCAATTAGAGGATGAGATAGAACAAAAAGCTTGGTGGTTAGGAAAGTTAGATGCAAAGATTGCCTTGAGCCAAGATTTAGAAGAAATTTGGCCAGCTGCCGTTAAAAATATGGGCCCAGAATTCGCCTATTTGGCCAATGCTCCAGAAAATTTTTTGTGGAACTAAACACGGTGGGCGCTTCCATTAATTAACTTCAGTACCTTTAAAAACTACTTTAAAATTCTGCCAAATTTGTGATTGGACTTGCGCTATTGGTTCAGACCGAATAATGGCTATCTGTTGGTAAATTTGTTCTATGGAAATAGCTAATTGATCTGTTTCTAAAAACATGCGATTCCCCGGAATCTTTTCTATGGTTTCTATTAGTTTTTTACCAGGCCTTAGAGATTGCTTGCCCAATGAAATATATGTATTATTATTTACATTGAGTTGTTCCCAAGCTTCAATGTGTTTAGTAAAGCCATGCATAATAATAGGTTCACAGAAGTTCTTCAGTATTTCTTGGATAGATTGCAATGATTTTACCTCATGAATGATAATGGGTAGTTTAGCTGCTTGTGCATATTCAACTTGAATTTTAAATGCATCTAGTTGAGCGGGCAAATTTGGATAATTTTTGTCTAATCCAATTTCTCCAATTGCAAGACATAATTTGTTACTGCAGTTTGTCTCAAGTTTTTGAATAATGGTTTGCCTATCATACTTTGTTGCATGCCATGGATGTAAACCTGTGCTGAAATAATAAGGGAATAATTTTTTTGATACCTCGTGTAAATAGGCATTTCGCACACAAATTTCATTGACATGGCTTGGTTTTCGGTGCGAATGAATATTAATAAATGGAGGTTTCAACACTTTTAGATTTTGAATACGGTAAAATTACGTGAAGAATTATTAAATTTCTAGTACTTTTGAACCATATGACAAATAATAATATAAGTCCGAGCAAAATAGAAGTGATGGATTATATTGGTAGAGATGTAGAATCTCTGGCTAAAGAATATCTAAAACCTGTAGAAACTAATTGGCAAGCATCAGAATTATTGCCTCTAACTTCAGATGCCACTTTTGTTGCAGACTTAAAATCAATTCAAGAAGACGCGCGCAGTCATTCATATGATTTAATGGTTGTGTTGGTTGCAGATACCATTACAGAAGAGGCATTACCAACTTATGAAAGTTGGTTGGCTGGCTTAGTTGGTGTAGATCAGCAAAATAATAACGGTTGGATGAAGTGGATGAGAAGTTGGGCTGCAGAAGAAAACAGGCATGGAGATGTGTTAAATAGGTACTTATATTTATGTGGTAGAATCAATATGAAGGCATTTGAAGCTAGCACGCAATATTTAATTGCCGATGGTTTTAATAACCAAGCCGGAAATGATCCATACAGAAATTTTGTATACACGAGCTTCCAGGAACTTGCAACCAATGTGAGCCATAGGCGTGTTGCTACTTTAGCTAAAAAGGATGGAAATACACTTCTTTCAAAAATTTGTGGTTTGGTATCTGCAGACGAAGCCCGCCATGCACGTGCCTATATGAATTTTGTGAATCGAATCATGGAATTAGATCCAAATGAAATGGTATTGGCATTTGAAGATATGATGCGTAAGAAAATCGTAATGCCTGCGCAATGTATGCGAGAGTTGAATGGAACACTTACAACCTTTGCTAATTTTAGTGATGCTGCAACTCGCTTGGGAGTGTATACTGCCATGGATTATATTGAGATCATGAAAACTTGCCTTCAAGAATGGAAAATTGAAAATGTAAGAGGCTTGCAAGAAAATGGTGAAAAAGCGCGCGATTTCTTAATGGGATTGCCTGATCGTTTAACCCGCATTGCAGAGAGAGCAGCTATGCCAAAAGTAGAGCATAAATTTGATTGGATTTTAACGTAATCCAACTATTAATTCAAAAAAAATCCCCGCTCACATTGATGAACGGGGATTTTTTTTGGAAATTTCTAATTATGCCTCATGCTCTTCATCATGTGCATGTGCATGATGTTGTTGGTTGTGAGCCTGCATGATTTGTGTGAATTCATCCGCACTTACCTCTTTGGTTTCTATGGTAATGGTATTAAGCAACCATTCGTTTACTTTTAATCGAACAGCCACATTAATCATTCTGCTTCTAAAGTCTTCTTTTTGCAATTGAGGTTCTACAATGCTCATTAAAATTTCATCACTTAAGCCTTGTGTGCCACCATAGGCGCCAAACATTTGCTTAGTATGGTTAATAGCAGCTTGCTTGATATCTTCATCGTTTACTTTTAAATCATGGCTGAGTAAAATTTTCTCCTCTAAAATATGATTTTTCAAGTAATTAGCCTCTGGTTTATAAGCTTCCTCCATATTATCTGTAGTAAACTTATCTGCATGGCGTTCCATTAACCAACGTTTTAGAAATTCATCTGGCAAACTAATATTGTGTTTAGCAACTAAGCTATCAAATAATTCATGTTCTAGCAAATGCTGAGCTTGTTGATTGAAATAGCCATTTAATTCTTCTCTAATTTTTTCTCTCAATTCTTCTTCTGAACTCACTACACCAGGGCCATAAATTTTATCGAAAAATTCTTGATTTATTTCAGAAGAACCTGTTCTTTTAATCTCGCTTACAGTTAATTTAAATGTGCTATTTAAATCTGCAACAGTTTGTTTTTGAATTCCAAGGGCATGGCTCATTTCAACCTCGTCATTGTTAAACAAGGCAAAAACATTTAAATCTACAAATGTACCTTTAGTTAAACCAACCAAGCTGTTTTTTAATTCTTCTAATTGAATGGTATTAATGGCAATAGGAACGTTTTCTGCAAGTACTCCGCCATCTAATATTTCACCTTGCTCGTTCAATTCTGCAAGACTAACATAAATCATGTCGTTTACTTCGGCAACATCTGCGTCTACTAAATTAGCGAAACGCTTTTTCATGCGATCAATTTCATCTGATATCATCGCATCGCTAGTAACAGGCGCATATTTGGTATACACATCTGCTTTGCTAATATTTAATTCAATTTCTGGACTTAAGCCCAAATCAAATTTAAAAGTATAATCTGCATCTTTTGTTAAAGCGTCAATTTTGGTGTCTTCTGTAAGAATCGGCTGACCCAAAATGGCAAGTTTGTTTTCTTCGATATAGTCGAACAAACCTTTGCTAGCTAACGCGTTAATTTCTTCTAATAATAGGCTGTTTCCAACCATTTTTTCAATCATTCCTTTAGGAGCATGGCCAGCTCTAAATCCAGGAATATTGGCTTTTTTGCCATAATCTTTTAACTTCTTCTCATATGATGGAAGGTAGTCTACTGTGCTTATTCCTACAGATATAGTTCCGTTTAAAGCATCTTTTTTTTCGAATGTAACGTTCATCGTTTTTATTTTACAACAATCCTATTAATAAATAAGACTGACAATGTCAGTCTTATTTTGTTTACAAGTTACCTTGTTATTTTTTTTGTGCGCATGGAGGGACTCGAACCCCCACGCCTCTCGGCACCAGATCCTAAGTCTGGCACGGCTACCAATTACGCCACATGCGCTTTTCCTATGAAAAGGGATGCAAATATAAGTCTTATTTTTTAAGGTTTATATCTGTGGTTCAATTATTCTAAGAAAAATATTTAAAATATTGATTATTAGTTTTATAATATGTGATTTGTGACCTATGTTTTAATGAATATCCCAAGTTTTTATTTGATTAAAATGTTTAATTACTTTTAGATTCAAGGAAATATAGTTATTTTGAGGCCAATTAGATGAGGCTATGGCGACCCAAGAAATAGATATAGAATTAGAAAATAAGATCATTGTAAAGGCATACAGAAATGTGCTAAAAAGTATCAGGCGCACCTTAACCAGAGAAGATAAAAAGAAGATTCGAGAAGCTTTTGGGATTGCTTTAGAAGCGCATAAAAATATGCGTAGAAAGAGTGGAGAACCCTATATCATTCATCCATTGGCCGTAGCCCAAATTTGTGCAGAAGAAATTGGTTTAGGGGTAACTTCTGTAATTTGTGCTTTTTTACATGATACGGTAGAAGATACAGATATCACCTTAGATTTACTGCGTTTAAAGTTTGGTAATAAGGTCGCTGTAATTATTGATGGCCTTACAAAAATATCAGGGGTATTGGATCAGCCCGATAAAAGTATACAAGCTGAAAATTTCAAAAAGATGCTGCTCACCTTGAGTGATGATGTGCGTGTCATTTTAATCAAATTAGCAGATAGGTTGCACAATATGCGCACGCTAGACAGCATGAGCCCAAAAAGTCAACTAAAAATTGCTTCAGAAACCGCTTATGTGTATGCTCCATTGGCGCATAGATTGGGCTTGTATGCCATTAAATCTGAGTTAGAAGATTTAAGTACCAAATACCTTCAGGCAGATAGTTATCATTATGTAAAAACTAAACTCAATGAAACCAAGATTCAAAGAAATAAATACATCCGAAATTTCATTGAACCACTCATACAAGATTTAGAAGAACAAGGTTTAAAATATGAAGTAAAAGGCAGACCTAAGAGCATACATTCAATTCTTCAAAAGATGAAAACTCAGCATGTTTCCTTTGAAGAGGTGTATGATTTATTTGCAATTCGTATTATTATAGATACGCCCATAGATACAGAAAAAAGTGATTGTTGGAAGGTTTATTCCATAGTTACTGATCATTATACGCCTAATCCAGATCGCCTGAGAGATTGGGTTAGCACACCCAAGGCAAATGGCTATGAAAGTTTGCACACCACCGTTATGGGGCCAAAGGGGCGTTGGGTGGAAGTGCAAATTAGAACCAAACGCATGGATGAAATAGCTGAAAAGGGATTTGCAGCACATTGGAAATACAAGGATAATGGAACACCTCAAGATGGCGGATTGGAGGGATGGTTGTCTAAAGTGAGAGAGATTTTGGAGAGTCCAGACGCAAATGCAATGGATTTTTTAGACGATTTTAAATTGGCACTTTATACGGATGAAATTTTTGTTTTCACACCAAAAGGTGATTTGCGAAAATTGCCGGCAGGATCTTCTGTATTAGATTTTGCATTTGATATACATTCAGATTTAGGGATTAATTGCATTGGGGCAAAATTAAATAGTAAATTGGTTCCAATTAATCATCAATTAAATAATGGCGACCAGGTTGAAATTCTCTCTAGCAGCAAGCAAAAGCCAAATGAAGATTGGTTTAATTTTGTAATTACCGCCAAAGCTAAATCCAAAATTCGGGAGTATTTCAAACAAATTCGTTTAAAGGCTTCGCAGCTTGGCAGAGAAATGTTGGAGCGAAAGTTTAAACATGCCAAGGTGACTTTTAATTCAGACAATCTTCAAATTTTAGCTAAGCATTACAAATTAAGGACTGTTTCAGATTTGTATTATCAAATGGCAAATGAAGAGATTGATCGTACGAAAATGGATATTGCAGATATTATACTGTCTGAAAAAAATAAACCAGTAGAAATACAGGCAGCGCCTAGTCCCAAGAAAAAAAATACGGCTAGTTTGCCGCTTGATGCAGTAATTCTAAGTGAAAATGAGGCAAATATGCCTTATGGATTTGCCAAATGTTGTAACCCAATTCCTGGAGATGAAATTTTTGGATTTGTAACCATTGGGGAGGGTGTAAAGATTCATCGAACTTCTTGTTCAAATGCACTAGCGCTCATGAGTAATTATGGGTATAGGATTATAAAAGCCAAATGGGCCAATGCAGAAAATGTTGCTAAAAAAGCATTTGTTTCTTCTATTAAGGTTTCTGGTATTGATAGCGTTGGTATTGTAAGTATTATTACAGATACCATTTCAAAGCAATTACAGGTAAATATGAAATCTATTAGCATAACGAGTAATGAAGGTGCCTTTGAAGGAAATATTGTTTTGGAAGTTCACGACACCCGACAATTAGAAACCATTATGAGCGCTATCAAGAATGCAAGCGAATTAATTAGTGTGAATAGAGTTGATTTGAGCTGATAGATTTTATTTCTTTAAAATTTATGTTATTGATTTTCAGTATGTAATTTTAAATCGCTTGGGGGCATACATCTTTATTTTTTAACAAATGCTACAAATGAGGTATCTATTACAGATTATATTAACTTTGAGCCATCAAATTAGGATAGATGTCTTTTGAATTACAAAATGCAGAAAAGTTAAAATTGGAGGTAAAAACTAAGTTTGTTGAGTACTTAGAAAAGCACCAACAGCGTAAAACGCCCGAAAGATTTGCCATTCTAGACGAAATATATTCGAATAAGGAACATTTTGATGTGGAGACCTTATTTGAACATATGAAAAATAGAAATTATCGGGTGAGTAGGGCTACCGTATACAATACCTTAGATTTATTACTTGATTGTGGTTTGGTGATTAAACATCAGTTTGGTAAAAATATTTCAAGATATGAGCGTTCTTATGGGTTCAGACAGCACGATCACCTCATCTGCAATCTATGCAACGAGGTGCTGGAATTTTGTGACCCAAGATTGCAACAAATCAAAAATACAATGGGTGAATTAATGCAATTTACAATTACAAATCATTCTCTGTATTTATTTGGTGACCCAGTTTTAGATGCAGATAATCATTGTTTGTCTTGCAAAAAAAATATAATAAAAGAAAATTAAGATATGAAGGTTGATGTTGTTTTAGGCTTGCAATGGGGAGATGAAGGAAAAGGAAAAATAGTAGATGTTCTTACCCCAAAATATGATGTAGTTGCTCGTTTTCAAGGTGGTCCTAATGCGGGGCATTCGCTTGAATTTGGTGGGAACAAATATGTTTTAAATACCATTCCGTCCGGAATTTTTCACGAACATTGTATTAATATTATTGGCAATGGGGTAGTTGTTGATCCTGTTCAACTCAAAAAAGAAATTGAAAAAGCAGAAACAACAGGAGTAAATATTCGTAAAAACTTATTTATTTCTGAAAAAGCACATGTAATCTTACCTACACATAGGTTGGTCGATGCTGCCAGCGAAGCATATAAAGGTGTTCATAAAGTAGGTTCAACCTTGAGAGGAATAAGTCCTACTTATCAAGATAAAATTGGAAGAAGTGGTTTGCGAATTGGTGATTTAATTGGGAAGCACTTTTTAAGTAAATACCACAATGCGGTTAGTAATCACAAGAAGTTATTAGATTCATTAAACTATGAATATAACCTAGCAGATCATGAATCTGCATTTTTTGAGGCAGTAGAATACTTAAAGCAGTTTAAAATTATAAACACTGAATATTATATCAATCAATTAATTTCTGATGGTAAAAAAGTGTTAGCTGAAGGTGCGCAAGGAACCTTATTGGATATAGATTTTGGGTCATACCCATTTGTGACTTCTTCTAATACAATTACTGGTGGTGCTTGTAGTGGATTAGGTATTGCGCCTCAAAAAATTAATCGTGTTTTTGGTATTTTTAAGGCTTATTGCACCCGGGTAGGTAATGGTCCGTTCCCAACCGAGCAGGAGAATGAAACAGGAGAATTATTAAGAAAGTTAGGTCATGAATTTGGTGCCACAACCGGAAGGCCACGCAGAACAGGTTGGTTGGATTTGCCTACCTTAAAGTATGCGATTATGTTAAATGGGGTAACAGATTTAATCTGTACCAAGAGCGATGTATTGAGTGGTTTTGATCAGGTTCAGGTATGTGATGGCTATCAGATTGGATCAGAAATATCATCTCAAATTCCATTTAATTTACTAGATGATAGTATCATTCCACAATATAAATCTTTCCCAGGCTGGAAAGAAGATTTAACTCAAATAAGAGATTTTAATGCCTTGCCAGAAACATTTAAGACGTATATTGATTATGTAGAAAGTCAAATTAATGTGCCAATTAATATCATTTCTGTAGGGCCAGATCGCGAAGAAACCATTCACAAATAGTTGTCTTACTGAAGGCAACGCTTGTACATGCTTATTGTGTTTTCTAAGCCATAATATAAAGCATCGCATACCAGCGCATGCCCAATGGAAACCTCTAAACATGCGGGTATTTTTCTAGCAAAATTCGTTAAATTGTTCAGGTTTAAGTCGTGTCCGGCGTTTATGCCTAAATCTAACTCTTGGGCTTTGGCAGCAGCCAACAAATAGGGTTGAATGGCTAAGCTTGAATCACTACTGTAATGTTGGGCATAGTATTCTGTATACAATTCAATTCTGTCCGTTCCAATTTCGCATGCACCTTCAATCATCTCTGTCTTTGGGTCAACAAAAATAGAAGTTCTTATTCCTGCATTTTTTAACTGTGAAATTATTTGTGTAAGATACTCCTTTTCGGTAATGGTGTTCCATCCATGATTGCTAGTAAGTTGATTGCTGGCATCTGGGACTAAAGTTACTTGAGCGGGTTTAACTTTTAATACTAAATCCATAAACCTTTGTTCCTTTGGATTTCCTTCAACATTTAACTCGGTAGCAAGCACAGATTTAAGTTCAATTACATCTGAATATCTAATATGCCGCTCATCTGGTCTGGGGTGCACAGTAATTCCTTCTGCTCCAAACTTTTCGCAATCTATGGCAGATTGAATTAAATCAGGATTATTTCCACCCCTAGCATTTCTGATGAGGGCAATTTTATTTATGTTTACAGATAGTTTAATCATTCTTATTTACAGTGCTAGATTTTAGTCAATGAATTAGAAAAGCAATTACATGTTCCTCCTATATTGACCGCCAACTTCAAATAAGGCTTGAGTAATTTGACCCAAAGAGCAATATTTTACTGTTTCCATTAATTCATCAAAGATGTTCTGATTATGAATGGCTACATGTTGCAATTGTTTTAGCATGGTATGTCCTTTTTCTTCATTCATTGTCTTAAGTTCATTCAACCTGTTTATTTGAAATTCTTTCTCTTCGGTCGTAGAACGAATTACTTCTTTAGGCAATACCGTTGGTGAACCTTTAGATGATAAGAATGTATTTACACCAATAATTGGAAATTCTCCTGTATGTTTTTGCATTTCATAAAACATACTTTCTTCTTGAATTTTGTTTCGTTGGTACATGGTTTCCATCGCACCCAAAACGCCGCCTCTTTCTGTGATTTTGTCAAATTCAGTTAATACTGCTTCTTCTACTAAATCTGTTAATTCTTCTATGATAAATGCTCCCTGGAGTGGATTTTCATTTTTGGTTAATCCTAATTCGCGATTAATAATTAACTGAATGGCCATAGCCCTGCGCACAGATTCTTCTGTTGGCGTGGTAATGGCTTCATCATAGGCATTGGTATGCAAACTATTGCAATTGTCGTAAATGGCATATAATGCTTGCAGCGTGGTGCGAATATCATTAAAATCTATTTCTTGCGCATGTAAACTCCTTCCACTTGTTTGAATGTGGTATTTTAACATTTGACTGCGCTCATTGCCACCGTATTTTAGTTTCATTGCTTTGGCCCAAATTCTGCGAGCAACTCTACCAATGACTGCATATTCTGGATCTATGCCATTAGAGAAAAAGAAGGATAAATTAGGGGCAAAGTCATCTATGTGCATGCCTCTGCTGAGGTAATATTCTACAAAGGTAAATCCGTTTGAAAGGGTGAGTGCTAATTGTGTTATTGGATTGGCACCTGCCTCTGCAATGTGATAGCCACTAATAGAAACAGAGTAAAAATTACGTACACCTTCATTAATAAAATATTGCTGTACGTCTCCCATTACACGTAAACTAAATTCTGTAGAAAAAATACAGGTGTTTTGTGCTTGGTCTTCTTTTAAAATATCGGCCTGAACCGTTCCCCTCACTTGTTTAAGTGTATCTTGTTTTATTTTTTGATAGACCTCTGTTGGTAATACCATATCTCCTGTTACACCTAGCAGCATTAAGCCAAGTCCATTGTTGCCTTCTGGTAGCTCTCCATGATAAGTAGGTCTTACTAATCCTTTGTTTTTGTATAAGGCTTCAATTTTCGCCTGTATTTCGTTTTCTAAACCATTTTGTTTGATGTAAATCTCACATTGTTGGTCTATGGCAGCATTCATAAAAAATGCACAAATGATAGCAGCCGGACCATTAATAGTCATGGATACAGAGGTTTTTGGGTCAGCCAGATTAAAGCCAGAATATAGTTTTTTAGCAGCATCTAAACTCCAAATACTCACACCCGAATTTCCAATTTTCCCATAAATATCTGGTCTGTGATCTGGGTCGTTGCCATATAAGGTAACCGAGTCGAAAGCTGTGCTTAAACGCGCTGCTGGCATGCCTAAACTTACATAATGAAAACGTTTATTTGTTCTTTCTGGTCCACCTTCACCAGCAAACATTCTCGTAGGGTCTTCACCCTCTCTTTTAAAAGGATAAATACCCGATGTATAAGGAAATTCTCCCGGAAAATTTTCTTTTAACGCCCAACGTAAAATATCTCCCCAACCTTTAAATTTTGGAACAGATACCTTTGGAATTTGTGAATGAGACAAGGACTCTGAGTGCGTCTTTATTTTTATTTCTTTATCACGTACCTTGAAAACATAATACTCATCTTGATATAAATTGAGTTTTTCTTCCCAAGTTTCTATAATAACTTTATTTCTAGGATCTAGGTCTAAAGCAACTTGATGGTAAGTTTCATCTAGTGCCTTCATGAGCCTATCTTTATCTTCTAACTTGGTTTCTAGAAGGGTGTTTTTGGCAGAGAAAAGACCGAATAATTTATCTGCAATTTCTGCCTGTTTATTTACCCATTTATCGTAACTGCGGTTATTTTCAGAGATTTCTGATAAATACCTGGTGCGAGCAGGAGGGATGATATAAATTTTCTCACTCATCTCTTCGCTAATTTGGTAGGTTGAGTGCAGAGCTGCCCCTGTTTTCTCAACTATTTTATCCATAATAGCTTTGTACAATCTGTTCATGCCAGGATCGTTGAATTGAGATGCAATTGTTCCAAACACAGGCATATCATCGGGGTTTTTGTCGAACAGAAGATGATTGCGTTGGTATTGTTTTTTTACATCTCTAATGGCATCTAAGGCACCTTTTTTATCAAACTTATTGATGGCAATAATGTCTGCAAAATCTAACATGTCTATCTTCTCTAACTGAGTTGCAGCCCCATATTCCGGTGTCATCACATAGAGCGAAGTGTTGCTATGTTCTATAATTTCTGTATCACTTTGTCCAATACCAGAAGTTTCTAAAATAATTAAATCAAAATGAGCAGCTTTAACAATATCTATGGCTTCTTTTACATATTTAGAGAGTGCCAAATTACTCTGGCGTGTGGCTAAAGAACGCATGTAAACCCGGTTGTTTTTGATCGCATTCATTCGAATTCTATCGCCTAATAATGCACCACCTGTTTTTCGTTTACTTGGATCAACCGAAATAATAGCGATATGTTTATCTGGGAAATCAAGTAAAAATCTTCTAACCAATTCGTCTACCAGAGACGATTTTCCTGCACCACCTGTACCTGTAATCCCTAAAACAGGAACCTCATTAATTTTCCAATTGGCTTGATTTTGGGCTGTATGGAAATCTTCTGGGAAATTTTCTGCTGCCGATATTAATCTAGCGATAGATTTATAATCTCTGTCTTTTAAAAGCTTAACTTCATTAGTTAGCTCAGCTCCAGTAGCAAAATCACATTTTTCCAACATGTCGTTTATCATTCCCTGCAAGCCCATTGCCCTGCCATCATCTGGGTGATAAATTCTAGTAATTCCGTATGCCTGGAGTTCTGCAATTTCCTCTGGTAATATGGTGCCACCGCCACCACCAAAAATTCTGATATGACTGCAACCTTTCTCTTGGAGTAGGTCGTACATATACTTAAAGTACTCCACATGACCACCTTGATAGCTTGTCATGGCTATGGCATTAGCATCTTCTTGTATGGCAGTATTAACTACTTCCTCTGCACTTCTATCATGCCCTAAATGTATTACCTCTGCGCCGCTGGCCTGAATAATTCTGCGCATAATATTAATGGCTGCATCATGGCCATCGAACAAGCTGGCAGCGGTAACCACTCTAATTTTATTTTTTGGAGTATATTTTACTGGATTTTCCATACAAATTACATGGGGATTAAACTTTGCAAAAATAGGGTTTTACCCCATAAAAGAAAGCACTTTTGCTTATTTATCAAAACCTGTATACAAATGCATTTCTAACATTTAGGGTGTTGTTTGGAAAGCCTGTTGCCGGAAATGAATTATAGTTTTGGATTAAACCGAACCTAAACGACAATTTTTGAGTAATACGCCATTCTGCTTTTAACTCTGTTAATACCCTAAAATCGCCAAAATCTATTAGGTCTGGTTGGTAATAACATACCAAATCAAAATTGAAGTGTTTTTCTTTAAAGTATAAAAACGACAAGTAGAAACTCATTCTGTTTTTTACATTATTTACCAATTCATCGGTAGTTTTTTCGTATTCATACATCCACATGGCACCTGTGAATACTTTCATGCTATCTGCGTAAAAGAGCCTAATCCTTGGGCCAGCTCCAAGCAAGCCTCTAAACTTTAAGCCAATTTGCTCATTAAACTGTGTTTGCCCAAACGCTTCTCCACTTAAATAAGGTTTTATGGCACGCTTATAACGTACATGTTGGTAGCCGTTTAGGGCTAAATTATTGGCATTGGCTCTAACCAAATTAAATTCGTTGATAAACAAATAACTATGAATATCCTGATTTTTAAGCAGGTTTACCTTGTTTCCTAGGTTAATGATTTGATTTTGATTTTGAATGAGGTTGAAATTTAACTCAATGTTTCCATGCCAGAGGGTGTCTCTTGAATCATATTGTTTGGATTCAATATTGATAACTTGTTGAGCCTTAACTGTGAAGCTAATAAATAGTAGGAAAGGGAGTATTATTTTTGTTTTCAACGTGTCAAAAATAAAAAAAAATGAAAGAATTAAGGGTGCTCAAAATTTAATTTTATTACATTTGTTGCCCTTAATATAAAAATAGTATGGAATTAAAAGACGTGGTGGCCATCGCCGGACAAAGTGGTTTGCATAAAATTGTTGGAAGAAGTAAAAATGGTTTAATTGTTGAAACAATTGGTACAGGAAGAAGATTCTCTACCAGTTTTCAAGATAAGGTTTCTGTATTAGAAGATATTTCAATCTATACTCAGGAAGAAGATATGCGCCTACATTTGGTATTAATCAAATTAAAGGAAAATGGTCAGGTTCCAGCAGCAAAAGATGATATGAAATCATTGCGTGCCTTCTTAATTGATTTAATTAATTTAGATAGTGAACGTGTTTATGATAATGATATCAAGAAGTTGTTAAACTGGTATCATGCATTAAAAGATGTATTAGATTTTGAAAAATTAAAATTGGCAGGAGCAGAATCAAGTGCTGAAGTAAACGAAGAAAACACTGCACAAGAAACCGCCACAGAACTTGCTGCTGAAGAGGTAAAGCCTAAGAAAACTGCTGCAAAAAAATCTGCTGCGCCAAAAACAGCAACACCTAAAAATACAGCCGCACCTAAAGCTAACACTAAAGGAGCTGGTGCTTCTAAAACAAGCTACAGGCCAAAGGCAGTATAGTTTTTTAAATTTTATAATAAAAATGGGTTAATGAATTTTAAATTTGTTAACCCATTTTTTTTAATTAATTTGCTGTAAGAAGCTATTAGCTGTTAGCCTTTGGCCATTAGCCAAGATTAACAACTGAGGATTCTTGTTTTTAATACCATTCTAAATTTATAAACTATGCTATAGGTTATTTGCCTTAGATTTTGCTAAAGGCTAATAGCTAAAAGCCAAAAGCTTTTATCATGATTACAATAATTAAACACAAATTTTTAGCCGATAAGTTAAAGGTAACTTCTTGGGATGTTTTAGCTCCGTATTTTGAGCAGTTGATGCAGCGTGAGATTAACTCAGTTTCAGACTTAGAAACATGGTTGTTGCACCGCAGCGAATTGGAGGCTTTTGTGAGTGAAAATTTAGCTTGGCGCTATGTAAAAATGACTTGCGATACCACTAATAAAGACTTAGAAGAAGCTTATTTGTTTTTTGTAAATGAGATTGAACCCAAGATAGCTCCATACAATGATGCGCTCAATAAAAAATTAATGGGGAGTGCTTTTGTAAACGAGTTGGATCAGGCTAAATACTTTATTTACCTGCGCGGAATTAAACAAGAGATGGTTATTTTTAGGGAAGAGAATGTGCCTTTGCAAGCGAAGGTTGCGGCTACTTCACAGAAATATGGAAGTATTATTGGCTCTTTGAGCGTTGAAATGGAAGGCAAGGAATTAACCTTGCAACAGGCTGCTAATTATTTAAAAAACACAGATAGAAAATTAAGAGAGGAAGCCTTCTCAAAATTAAGCGAAGCGCGCGCAGCCAAAGCGCAGGAGTTGGATGATTTGTTTGATGAATTGATTGCATTGCGTCATCAAATTGCAGTGAATGCAGGTTTCGAAAATTACCGCGATTATAAGTTTGCCGAAATGGGCAGATTTGATTATACCCCGCAAGATTGTTTCAACTTTCATGAAGCCATTCAAAAGCAGGTGATGCCTTTGGTAAAAGCCTTTAATGAAAAACGCTTAGCGGCCTTGGGTCATACCTTAAAGCCTTGGGATATGGAGGTTGATGTAGCCAACTTGCCAGCATTAGAGCCTTTTACCAGCGGTTTAGATTTGTTAGAAAAAACCATCAAATGTTTTGCCAAGGTAGATGATTATTTTGCGTATTGCATTAAAACCATGGACGAAATGGGTCACCTCGACCTAGAAAGTAGAAAGGGAAAAGCGCCGGGTGGCTACAATTACCCAATGGCTGAAACCAATGTGCCTTTTATTTTTATGAATGCCGCCAGCAGCACGCGCGATGTAGAAACGATGGTGCACGAGGGTGGTCACGCAGTGCATTCGTTTTTGAGCAAAGATTTGGAATTAGCCGCGTTTAAAAACTGCCCAAGCGAGGTAGCAGAATTGGCCAGCATGAGTATGGAATTAATTAGCTATGATGGTCAGGATGCTTTTTACCCAGACCCTGCCGATTTTAACCGCGCCAAACAAGAACACTTAGAAGGCATTATTAAGATTTTACCTTGGATTGCCACCATTGATAAGTTTCAACATTGGATTTACACAAACCCAAACCATAACGCTGCAGATAGAAAAAACTACTGGCTGAACCTAAGCAAAGAATTTGGAACAGGCATGGTTGATTGGCAAGGTTTGGAGCATTTTCAAGCCTATACTTGGCAGAAACAATTGCATGTATATGAAGTGCCTTTTTATTATATAGAATATGGTATGGCGCAATTGGGTGCCTTGTCTGTATGGCGTAATTTTTTACAAGATAAAGCCAAAGCAGTAGCTCAATACAAAGAAGCTTTGAGTTTGGGTTATACCAAAACCATTGGTGAAATTTATGAAGCAGCTGGCGTAAAATTCGATTTCTCTGAAAAGTATATCCAAAGCTTGATGGCGTTTGTTTCGGATGAGTTGAAGAAGTTGGAGTAATAGTTGCTCAGTTTAATCTGCGGATTTAAATAATTTTTCCTTACTTTGTGGCTTATTTATAAGCAATGAAAATATTTTGCATAGGTAGAAATTACAGCGAACATGCCAAAGAATTGGGGAATGCCGTGCCAGAAAATCCTGTGGTATTTGCCAAACCAGATACGGCCCTGCTAAAAAATGGAGAAGATTTTTATTTGCCTGCTTTTAGCAATGATGTGCACCACGAGCTAGAATTGGTTATTAAAATTGCTAAAGTGGGCAAAAATATACAAGAGAAATTTGCCGCTAATTATTTCAACGAAATTGGTTTAGGCATAGATTTTACTGCCCGCGATTTACAAGCGCAACTCAAATCTAAAGGCTTGCCTTGGGAGCTAGCCAAAAGCTTTGATGGCTCTGCACCTATCGGACAGTTTGTTTCGGTGCAAGACTTAGACCTTAATAATATCAACTTTACTTTGCTTAAAAACGGACAATTGGTTCAGACCGGAAATAGCAAGGACATGATTTTTAATTTTGCTAAGATTGTTAGTTTTATCTCTCAGTATTTTACCCTTAAAGTAGGCGATTTAATTTATACCGGAACACCTGCAGGGGTTGGCCCCGTTGCAATTGGCGATGTGCTAGAAGGATTTATGGATGATAAACCTATGCTAAAATTTGAGATAAAATAAACATTGAAATCATTTCGCATTTACATACAAATAGCTTCTTTGCTGTGCTTAGTTAGTTTGGTGAAAAATGCCGTGGCCCAAAAATATCCGCAAGGGTACTTTAGATATCCCATGGATTCTTTGCCCAATTTTGTATCGCCATTTGGGGTAATGCGCGAAAACCATTTTCACAGCGGCATAGATTTGCGCACCAATGGCAAAGTTGGGCTGCCCGTATATGCTGCGGCAGATGGCTATGTAAGCAGAATTAAAGTAGCACGCGGAGCCTATGGTAAGGCTTTGTATATAGAACATGCCAATGGCTATGCAACGGTATACGCGCATTTAGATTCGTATTACGGCGCCATTGCCAACTGGATTCACGAGTATCAATACATGAATCAAACCTTTGAGTTTGATAAGATTTTTATAAAGCCTTTTTTACAGGTAAAAAAAGGTGATACCATAGGGCTTAGTGGTAATAGTGGAACAAGTTCTGGGCCTCATTTGCATTTTGAAATGAGAGATTCGCGCACAGAAAAAATCATTAATCCAGCTTTATTTGGGATACTACCAATAGATTCATTTGCTCCAGAAATAAATAATATTTTTGTTTATAAGTTTGTAAAGGAGGGGTTAATACTCAAAAAACAATTGCCTATTCATAGCAAAAACTCAAATTGGCAAGCGGGTTATTTAGTAGCTTCTGATACTTTACTATTAGATGCAGATACCTATGGTTTTGGAATAGATGCTCAAGATTTTATTCATAATGGAAAAGATCCAAAAGGTATTTATAGCTACAGTTTCTGGCTGAACCAAAGCCATAAATTTACACATACGCTCAATCAGTTTGCTTTTGATGAAACCAAATACATCAATGCGCACATAGATTTTCCGTATTATAAGTTAGAGAAATTGCGCATACAAAAATGTTTTGTAGACGATGGAAATAGATTTAGTACTTATACAACAGATGCTGGAAAAGGTCGTGTTCATTTTTCTGATGCACCCTCCTTGGGATTCTTAATTTTTACCGTTTCTGATGCAAATGAAAATGTTACTTACCTGAAAATTTATTATAAATTGAGTTCAAGCCAAACCGATTTAGAAAAGTTGAGTTATGAGAAAAATTTGGAAGGAAAACCATGCTTAATACCAGGTGAAATCATAAAAGTGGAACAGGAAGGTTTTATAGCTAGCATGGATGAAAAAAGTTTATATGATACAAGCTGCTATCATATTTCAATGTATCCAAAAACACTGGATGCATTTTCTAATATTCATAGTTTTCATTCATACACCACACCAGTTCATGCTGCCTTTGATGTGGCATTGGAGCTCACACAGCCGGTATTTGGTTTAGAGGATAAATTGGTAATAGCCTATGCCAAAACCAATAAGGATGCTTTTAATAGCATCGGTGGAACCTATAAAAATGGGTGGGTTTATGCCAAAGCGAGTAATTTTGGGGTATTTAAACTCATGCTAGATACAGTTCCTCCTAAAGTAAAACGCATATTGCCAAAATTTATAGGTAAGAGCAGTGATACCTTGTCTTGGGAATTTGATATCAGGGATGATTTTTCTGGTATAAAATCCTATGATGTTTTTTTAAATGGCAGGTGGATTTTAGCTGATTTTGATGCTAAAAATGATCGACTAAGTTACTTGTTTGATGAGGTGTATGCTATTGAACGTGAAAGATTATTACATCCAGAAAATAATCAAATAGATACCAAGGTGTTTAAAGTGTTGGTTAGGGTCATCGATCATAGAGGCAATAAAACAGAACGATGGTTCGATATCAATCCTTAAAACAATTTTTTAGTTTTTGGGTTCATAGAATAAAATACTTGGTATGGCAATAACATTAAAAATAGGGGATAAAGCACCTAGTTTCTCTGCAAAAAATGAAAAAGGTAATCTGACCACATTATCTGATTTTACTGGTAAAAAGCTTGTTTTATATTTTTATC
Organism: Bacteroidota bacterium; assembly: GCA_947459415.1. Classification (GTDB taxonomy): domain Bacteria; phylum Bacteroidota; class Bacteroidia; order UKL13-3; family UKL13-3; genus B1. The sequence continues at coordinate 39,158 of CANHDN010000002.1, read as the reverse complement.
CAAAAGATGATACTCCTGGCTGTACGGCCGAAGCATGTGATTTAAGGGATCATTATAAGAAATTTGTTGATTTGGGTTATTCCATCTTGGGAGTAAGCCCAGACAATGCTACTAAACACCAAAAGTTTATTGCCAAATATGATCTTCCATTTTCATTATTGGCAGATGAAGATCACGCTGTATCCATTGCCTATGAAACATGGGGAGAAAAAAGCATGTATGGCAAAAAATACATGGGTATTCTTCGTACTACTTTTGTAATTAATGAAAAAGGAATTATTGAAAAAATAATAGAAAAAGTAGATACTAAAAATCACAGTAGCCAGCTAATTTAGGGTGTTATCTTCTTCAGGTAAAACCCATCTTTTAACCTTGGTCCAAAGCGCTGCAGTTGGTAGGCAAAATGATTTTCGATAAACTTGGAATGACTTGCACTGACTGCCGGAATGGGTGCGTTCCATGTATAATTTTTATCCTTGAAATAATATATGAAACCTATGTTAATTTGGGTGCTATCTAGTGTTCCTTCAGCGTAATTCGAGTATGGATTTATCAGGTATGCAGATTGAAATCCCTCGGTTTTGGTAATATGTTTATTCCTTGATTGATCTCTAAATGCAGAAATGGGCACAAAACTTAAGAATAGAAAAAGTATTGATACCAAATAGATATATAGGGGTTTCCAATTTAGACTTGTATGATTACTTGCTAATGTAGGCCAAAGGCTTGTGATAGTAAATAGGTTCAAGCTAAATAAGCTTAATGCCAATGGAAGCATGAGCCTATATTGGGTTAAATAAAACCATTCAATGGTACTTAAGCCTATCAGAATAACATAGTATCGTTTGTTTCTTTTTGGTTTAGCAAAAAAACACAAAAGGCAGGCAAGTAAAAAGTTTAACAGGAGTAAAGTATTCATAAAGCCTTTATATCCGGGTCTTGATATCCAAGATATAAACCTGTTTGATGTTGCTGGAAGAGATTCTTTAAATACTTTAGCTGGTATGCTATCTGTATATCCCCAAACAACTATTCCTTTTCGATAAGCATTATTCCAATCTGTCGGAATTTTCCAGGCTGGGGCGGGGCTGGTTTTTTCTTCTATTTCATACATGCTTTTCCATACCTGTTCTTCAAAACCGATGTCGCCAAGTGGATATAAGACATAGCCTGTTTGAATAATATTCTTGGTAATAATGGGTGTTAAACAAAAAATAGCAATGCATATATGGGTGGCAATTGTTTTGAATCCATATGGATAGGTATTTGGTTCCGTTTGTTTTTTTTTGAGGGTTTGAATAATAATAGCTATACCAATTATAATACCCAACAAGGCTGGCGGTTTGACAGCAAATAGAAAACATGCCATTAAAAGCATTATTTGGCTTGGAATAGACTTGGTATCTATGAGTGTGTAATAGAGAAGGAGTGGCGTAAATACGAGTAATGGTAAATCTGGGCTTGGGGCAGTTAGGTATAAAAAGGATATTGGAAAAAGTCCTAATCCATATGCGCCAATAAAAACATTTTGCAGGGTGGATGCTTGTTCATTTGCAACATATTCAAAAAGAAGCCAGGTAAACAAAGTAAAAATTAACACACCATTTATGCCATAAAATGCCGGTAATAAGGGTATTTGAAAAATACTCAATAACGAGTGCCAGGCCGATCCTAAACCTAGGGCAGGATATAAATTACCCAAGCCTTTTACTACACCAACTTGTTGCATCCATTGCAGGGTTTGCAAGTAATAGGCTGCCATGTCGTGAATTTTTGCTGGAAGTGCTCCTTGGTATAGCAATAACATCAACATAACAATTAGCAGGGTTTTATAACCAACAGAGAGTGATGTAATCCATTTAACTAAGTACTTTGTATAGCTTTGATAATAATTTTGGTAGCGCCAACAAGCAATAATAGCCACTATCATTACAAGCATTAAAACAAAGAAATTGATTGCACCGCTTAATAAGAAATACCCACTTAAAATTCCAAGTAATGCAAATCCTACAAAAAAAGGTGTAATTGGATTTTGAGGTAGGCTCCGTTTAAGCAGAATAAATGGGATTAACCCATATACGTGAGTGAGAATTAAAATAAGCAGCGCAGATGGTATACTAAGTATCATGGGCTATTTTATGGATGGTTTTACCATAGCTATAGATGCCAAAACAATTGCCAAAAGCGGACTAAATGCAATTGGATGAATCAATTGATGTATTCGGTAACTCAAAAAGGCTTGAGATTGTAAAAAGAATACATCAATGGCAGCTAAAAAAATGATGCAGCCAAATAAGGGTAGTATCTTGGTGATAGCAATTGAGAAAAAATGATATTGAACAATCCATAATAATATCAAATTGAGTATTAAGCGAATTAGCTTATTCAAGATAAATGCTTCAAAGGTGATACAATTCTCATTGAATACATAAACCGGGCATGGCATATTTTTTCCCATTAGCCAGTTCATATTCTGTGAGCCAAAAATTAGAATGACTAGCACAACAAAAACAAGCCAAAAATATCTATTTATCCATTTCATACAATGTTGTGAAGTAAAGGAAAAATAATCAAATTTTTACATCTCTATTTTTAAGGATACCAGCATCACTCAAAAGAGGCATACATAAATTATATTTATAAGGATCTTAAATTAAAGGGTTTGAAAATCCTAGAAACCGGATAAATCTTTTTAATTATATGTTGTTTTCTTTTTATTTTCATTACAAACTTTTAACATTGTTTTTATAAATTAACCTATAAAACTGAAATATTTTTAACCTAAAATTTAAACTATGAAAACAATCCGAATTGCATTGGTAGAAGACAATCCCACAGACATGACAACGCTAATGAATGAATTTTCACGAAGGGGTCAAATTGAAGTTATTCATACTTTTATGACTGGCGTAGATTTTATTAACCACATTAATGAGCATGATATTGACTTTGATGCGGTAGTTATTGATTATCGTTTGCCTCAATTGAATGGTATTGAAACTTGCAGAAACATCATTGCAAAAAAATCACAATTTAAACACTTATTGGTTTCTCATGGCTACTATGCCAGCGTAATGAAAGAATTGATGAGTATGGGGTCTCAAAATTACTGTCAAAAATCTGGGGAGGTAATACATGCAATTCTGCCTAGAATTTTGGAAGGTAGAATGACGTATGACGATGCCAATCAAATACAAGCTTGGTCAGAACTTACCCGCATCGGATTTATTCATTCAAAAGATGACTCTTATTGGATGAGTTATTTAAGTCCGCTTGAGAAAAAAATCATACGCTATATTAGTCAAGGAGAAAATTCTCAATTTATTGCTGAGGCATTGGGGTATGAAACGTCTAGTATAGAGAAATATAGGGGCTATATATTAAAAGCACTCAATTTAAAGAATAGTCAGCAATTAATTGCTTGGGCATTTGCACATGGGTTAATAAATGCATCCCTTATTTTTTGTGCTAACCCAAGCAGCACTAATCTGGCAGCAGAAGAGGATGAAACAGGCACCTATTTGAAGAAAAAATCTTCTAAAGAAAAATAGGAAAATGAAGTTGAGGTATTTTGAACAGTTTTACTATTCAAAATACCTCATTATGGCATGCCCAGAGTCTTTCAGAAATTTATCCTTTTTCATTAATTCTAAATCTGATTGCATCATATCTGCAACCAGCATGTTTACATCATATTTTGGTATCCAACCAAGTTTATTATTGGCTTTACTTGGGTCTCCAATGAGTAAATCTACCTCAGTTGGCCTGTAATACCTTGGGTCAACGGCTACTACCTCATCTCCAATATTTAGCTTGATTGATAAATTAAGTGATTTAATTTTTTCTTCATTAAAGCTGTCAATGATTCCTTTTTCTTCTGCCTCATTTCCTTCAAAACGCAGATTGATGCCAACTTCTGCAAAAGCCATTTTTACAAAATCGCGCACATAGGTTGTATGGCCTGTTGCAATGACAAAATCTTCAGCTTTCTCTTGCTGCAAGATAAGCCACATAGCTTCTACGTAGTCTTTTGCATGACCCCAGTCTCTTTGAGCATTTAGGTTGCCTAAGAATAGTTTTTCTTGTAATCCTAAAGCAATTTTGGAGGCTGCTCTGGTTATTTTTCGAGTAACAAAAGTTTCCCCACGTATGGGTGATTCGTGGTTAAATAAGATTCCGTTACATGCGTACATACCATATGCTTCGCGGTAGTTTACTGTAATCCAATAGCCGTATAACTTAGCAACTGCATAGGGAGAGCGAGGATAAAATGGGGTTGTTTCACTTTGCGGAACGGCCTGAACCAAACCATATAACTCTGAAGTAGATGCTTGGTATATCTTCGTTTTATGGCTCAATCCTAGCAAGCGAATGGCTTCCAAAATTCTCAAAGTTCCAATTCCATCTGCGTTAGCGGTATATTCTGGAGTTTCAAAACTTACATGCACATGACTCATGGCAGCCAAGTTATATATTTCATCTGGTTGCGTCTCTTGGATAATTCTAATAAGATTAGTACTATCGGTTAAATCTCCATAGTGCAACTTAAGGTTTACATTTTTCTCATGCGGATCTTGATATAAATGATCTATTCTATCTGTATTAAATAGTGAGCTACGGCGCTTAATTCCGTGCACCATGTACCCTTTTTTTAACAAGAATTCTGCTAAATATGCGCCATCTTGTCCGGTTATACCTGTAATTAATGCAACTTTCATTGCAGCGAATGTAGTATTTTTTACCAAGAATATACAAAGGTAAAGCATCGATAATGAATGGCTGTTTGGTTCAATAATTCCCTTTTGGCTGTTGCTGCAACACATATCAAAGCAACAACAGCCGGGAATAGTTAAGAAACAACGGGGTAGAAGTTTCGTTTCATAGGTGAAACCGCGGCAATATGAATGTTTCTTGGAAATCAAACCATACTGGATATAAGAATTTGTTTTAAGTATGATTCTTTTTTGAAGGAAATGGGATTGTTTTTATTGGGAAATTAATTAGGAACTTTCAATAGAAAGGTTTGCGATTGTCTCAGCAACAAAAAAGAACATAATTTCAAATTGTATTTTGAATTTAAAATGAGAAGTCATACTTTTGCAAACCATTAAATAACATGGTTCCTTAGCTCAGCTGGATAGAGCAACGGTTTTCTAAACCGTAGGTCGAAGGTTCGAGTCCTTCAGGGACTACTACCTAAATTCTAAAAACCGCTCAAATTTCAATATTAGAGCGGTTTTTTTTAATTTTATGATGACAAAAAAGAATCTTATTTATTTATTTTTTGGAATCAACCTAATGCTTGTTTTAGCTTTTAAATAAAAACTTTTATTTGTACCTTCGGCAAGATTTGATACCACAAAGCAAAATTGACGAAATTATTCATGCAGCCAATATTGAAGAGGTTGTTGGAGATTACGTGCGCCTAAAAAAGCGCGGTGCTAATCTAACAGGCTTGTGTCCTTTTCACAATGAAAAGACCCCTTCATTTTCAGTTTCTCCAGCTAAAGGTATATACAAATGTTTTGGATGTGGCAAGGCTGGTAATTCTGTTAATTTTATCATGGAACATGATAGCCTAGGGTATATTGAAGCCCTAAGAAGTTTGGCAGATAGGTACCGCATTGATTGGCCTCAGCAAGAAAATATTAACATAGACCAAGAACGCGCCTTGCGTTCAGAAAAAGAGAGTCTCCAAATACTCAATAATTGGGCAGCAAATTATTTTCAGGAACAGCTTTGGGAAAGCGAGGAAGGAAAAAATATTGGCCTTTCTTATTTTGAGGAGCGTGGTTTTAGAGAAGATATTATTAAGAAATTTAAATTAGGATATAGCCACGATAGTTGGGATCATTTTAACCAGGCGGCAACCCAACAACAATTTAATACAGATTTATTGCTGAAAGGCGGTTTGGCCAAGCAAAATGACGCAGGGAAATTGTATGATGCCTATCGTGGAAGAGTGATGTTTGTTATCCATAATTCTTTGGGGAAGGTAATTGCATTTGCCGGAAGACAGCTTAAAAAAGACGATAAAAGCGCTAAATATGTAAACTCGCCAGAAACATTATTATACCATAAGAGTAATGAATTATATGGTTTGTTTTTTGCTAAGAATGCCATCAGACAAAACGATTTTGTATACTTGGTAGAAGGTTATACAGATGTGATCTCTATGCACCAAGCAGGTGTAGAAAATGTGGTAGCCTCTAGTGGAACCTCGCTTACAGAAAATCAGATAAGTTTATTAAAAAGACATACAGACAATGTAACGGTGCTTTACGATGGAGATGCTGCAGGAATAAAAGCAAGTTTACGAGGAATTGATATGCTATTGGAGCAAGGGATGAACGTAAAAGTTCTCTTGTTTCCAGATGGAGAAGATCCAGATAGTTACGCCAAAAAGGTAGGGTCGGTCCAATTTCAAGAATTTTTGCAGCAAGAAGCGCGTGATTTTATTTTATTTAAGGTAAAATTATTATTGCAAGATGCTGCACATGATCCATTAAAGAAGGCACAAGTTACCAGAGATATTGTAGAAAGTATCAGTAAAATTCCTGATGGAATTAAGCGCATGGCCTTTATTAGAGAATGTGCAGCCATGTTAGAGATGAATGAGCAATTGCTCATTGTGGAACTCAATAAAAGTAGAAAAGGCTTTTTAACTCAAAAAGAAAAAGAATGGATTTCTGCTGAGCCAAAGACCATACCCCATGCAGAAGAATTAGCTCAAATTTTGGTCGATTCTCCTCGTTTTGAACAGGAGCATTATATTATAAAATTACTCTTGCAACATGGTCATAAACCATGCGAAGGATATGCCCATGTTGCAGCATTTATATTGCATAAAATTGATGCAGACGAAGTGCAGTTTGAGCATGAAATCATGCGTTTGTTTTTAAATGAATTTAAACAATTAACGCTTCAAAATATTTCTTTTGATACAGATACTTTTATTCAGCATGCTAATCCAATTATTTCAAGTGCAACTGCCGGTTTGCTGGTTGTTATGCATGAAATGAGTGACCGTTGGGTTGCCAAATTTGATATTATCATGGACGACCCAAATGAGATGTTTATGAATGATATTGGATCAGCATTATTATATTTAGAGAAACAACATTTGCATAAATTATTAGGCCAAGTTCAGCAAGAGTTAAAAGAAGCTCAAGAAAATAAAAAAGAAGAAGATTTAAACCTGAATATGGAGGTATACAAATTATTAAAGGAAAAACAGCAGGAGCTTTCTAAGAAAATTGGTGCGGTGGTTTTACATTAATTTTTACACTCATATTTTCATTATTTATCAGTCATATGAATACAACTATCGGAATAATAAGAGAGGGTAAGAAACCTGCAGATTTAAGAACACCCTTGAGTCCGCAGCACTGTGTAGAGTTGTTAAAATATTTTCCCGGAATAAAGATATTGGTTCAGCCCTCTTCTTTCAGATGCTTTAGCGATTTAGCCTATGAAGCAGCAGGAATTTCTGTACAAGAAGATTTAAGCGAATGTAATATCTTATTAGGAGTGAAAGAGGTTCCAGAAGCAGATTTATTGCCAGGTAAAACCTATTTATTTTTCTCGCATACGATTAAAAAACAGGCACACAATAAAGGTTTGTTACGAGCCATTTTAGCAAAAAAAATACGTCTGATAGATTATGAAACTTTAACTTGGGAAGCTGGTAATCGAATTATTGGTTTTGGTAGATTTGCCGGTATAGTGGGTGCACATTATGCATTGCTCATGTTGGGTAAAAAGTATGGGTATTATTCATTAATTCCAGCTGCCAAAACAGATAATTATGAGGCATTATTAGCGCAATATCAAAACTTACAAATTCCTCCCGTTCGCATTGTTATATGCGGCGATGGACGCGTAGCACATGGGTGTATGGAGTTTTTGCGAAAACTTAAAATCTTGGAGGTGAGTAGGCAAGAATTCTTAGAAGAGAATCATAATAAACCCGTTTTTGTTCAATTGCGCAGCGAAGATTATTATGAAAGAAAAGATGGGAAGCCATGGGATAAAGCAGATTTTTACAAACACCCTGAAGATTATAAAAGTTGTTTTAAGCCTTACACACACAAGGCCGATGTGTTTATAAATGCAGTGTTTTGGCATCAAGGGATTGAACCATTTTTTACCCATGAAGAAATGAAGGATAGCGCCTTTAGAATTAAGATTATTTCTGATATTTCATGTGATATTCCTGGGCCGGTACCCAGTACCATCAGAAGTTCAACCATTGAACTTCCCTTTTATGGGTACAATGTATTTACAGAAAAAGAGGTAAGCCCGTTTTTGCCAAATGTAATTGATGTGCAAGCTGTTGCTAATTTGCCTTGTGAATTGCCATATGATGCCAGCCTGTCTTTTGGAGAGCAGTTAGTAAGGCATGTATTGCCTTGTTTATTAGAAGAAGATAGTGAGCAGATTATTGCTAATGCTACCATTGCTGCGCAAGGAAAGCTAATGCCTAAGTATGCCTATTTGCAAGATTATGTAGATTAACTACAGCGTTTCCATGCAATTAAAATGTTTCTTTGGGCAAGCATGATGCCCAATTTTACTGCATGGCCTGCAAGAAATTTCTGAGTTTTGTATCAGGGTATGCTCAATGATATGCTTACCATAATAAGGTGTCATCCCAAATGCGGGGATTGTGTTTCCCCAAAAAGAAACAATAGGTATTCTGAGTGCAGCTGCAATGTGCATTAAGCCAGTATCATTCGTAAATAATTGCATGCTTTGAGCAATAAAGGATGCAGATTGATTTAAGGTTAATTGTCCGCATAAATTAAGGCATTGGTCTCCTAGTGCCTGCGCTATTATTTCTCCGTTTGCTCGATCCTCTTTCCCTCCTAATAATACAATTTTATGATTTAGTTTCTGTGCTTTCTCAATGATCTTATGATTAGGTAGTCTTTTCGTAAAATGCTGAGCTCCTATTGCCCAGGTATAATATTTTTCTTCAGTCGGTTTGAACCCATTCCATTGATCTACCCTTTCTGTTGCTGGTATAAAAAAGTCTAATCCTTCTCCATCATTTTCTATTCCCAAGCTCTTTACGGTACTCAGATATCTGTCTACAATGTGTTTATTAGGAAGCTTATTTATTTTAAAATGAACCAATAAGAATTTCTCTATGTTTAACTTAGGGAATGAGTATGATTTTACTCCCAAGGTTTTTTTAATGATTAGGGTGCGTAAATTGTGGTGTAAATCAATAATTAAATCAAAGTTTTCTTCTCGCAATGCTAGCCCTTTTTGAAAAGGATTTTTATCGAGTACATGCACCTGATCTATATATGGGTTATTTGCTACAATATTAGCAAAAGAAGATTTTGTTAAATAATGAATGCAGCAATCAGGTAGTTGTTTTTTTAAACAACGCAGCACTGGCGTAGTTAAAACAATATCGCCAATTGAGCTAAATCTCAAAATCAAAATCTTTTTTATCACTTCATTAAATTTTCTTCAAATATAAACTTTATACTCGCACTACATATGATCAATTACCCATTTAATGTTCAATATTGCGATATTGATACAAGCATACAAATTGCCTATTGCGATGAGGGTAAAGGTGCAAGCACCCTATTGTTTGTGCATGGGTTAGGGAATTATATTCCTGTTTTTAAGCATAACATAAATGTGCTTAAAGAACATGCACGTTGCGTAGCAATAGATTTACCAGGGAATGGGCTTTCCTCTCGCGGTGAATATCCCTTTACCATGACATTTTATGCAGAAAGCATCGTTCGTTTTATACAGCAAATGGAATTGAGTAATGTTGTTTTGATAGGCCACAGCATGGGCGGGCATGTTTCCTTATTAGCCGCATTGAATCATACTCAGTTAATTCATAAACTAGTATTGTTAGGAAGCAGTGGATTAGAATATTTCACTGAAATGGAGAAAACAGTGTTGAAGGGTGTTCTTCATCTCGGTAGTTTATTTTATGGCAATGCAGGTGGTTTGGAGCTTGCCATCAAAAAAAGCTATTATGCTACTGTAGGCAAAGATGCTGAACAAATACGCTCAGATTTAATGCAATTCATGGAGGCTGATACCCCTAATTATTGGCAAAACATGATTAAGAAAAACATGGAATCTATGCTCTTAGAGCAAGTTTTTTCTGATCTAAAATACTTAAAACAAGAAACACTTATTTTGTTTGGGAAAGAAGATGAGTTTATTCCTAATAAGTTTGTACATAAAACAGATTCGCCAGAAATGTTATGTGAAAGAGTGCGTAATATTATCCCAACTTGCAGTACTAAAGTGTTGCCAGCATGCGGGCATTTTGTCCAAATTGAGGCGGCAGAGATTGTTAATGCCTCTATTCTTGAATTCATTCAAGGAAATTAAGCTGTTAAGCTTCTCCTTTGCGCAGCACAAGAATAGGTATACTGGTATCCAAAACCATTTGTTGCGTGTTGCTTCCAATGAGTAAGTTGTCGAACCAATTTTGCGCTCCACTTACCATGATAACGAGCTGTGTATTGTTTGTTTCAATCTGAATTTTCAGATTCTCAGCAACAGATAAGTATATCAGACCTTTTTTAATTTTTAGTTGAATGTTTTTATAAGTTGAAGCAGAAATAGTTGATTTTGCATTTATTAATAGTTGCTCACTATCTGGTCCGGCATAATCAAAATATAAAATTTCTAAGGCTGCATGAAATACCTCAGCAAATGGGATTAGTATTCCTAATTCTTCCGTTAAATTTTTTAAATCAGAGGCATATACTAAGTGGTAAATGGGTTCAAACCGATAATTGCTTGGCACTGCAATAATAGGCATAGAACTATGTGCTACGCATTGAGAAGTATTGCTCCCTAAAATAAATTTTTTTATGCCACTCGCACCGTGGGTTCCCATAATAACGATATCGCATTGATGTTTTTTACAGCAATCTTCAATTCCTGCATGTATGATATTTTGTTGGTCTACTACCGCCGCTACAGGCACCGTATCAGGGTTTAAATGGTTCTCAAGAATATACTTTTTATAACTACTTAATAATAAATCTTGTTCTTGTTTTTCGTCTAAATAATAATTTTCGAAAGGGATATCTGTTATTGGAATAAAGTTAGGCATGGCATGATAAAGTAATAGTGTGCCACCTGTATATTGAGCAAATTGAAAGGCATATAATGTAGCATTTTTTGCCTCTGGGGAATAGTCGGTTGGAACCAATATTTTTATCATGTTGCAGGCTTTAAAGGGTATTACGAATATAGTTATTTGATCGCAAAAGCCTAAATCTGATGGTAAATCTGATTTAAATCAGTTTGTTGAGATTTTTATTTTTTTCAATTTCCTGTTCATAAAAATCATCAACAAGAAGATTGTTACCATCTGCTGCGGCTGTTGCTAATACATCGCAACGCTCGTTCATTGGGTGACCAGCATGGCCTTTAATCCATTTAAATTGAATGCTGTGTTTGGGGTATAAGGCCAAGAATCTGCGCCATAAATCTGGATTTTTTTTGTCTTTAAAACCTTTTTGTGCCCAGCCAAATACCCATCGTTTTTCTACTGCCTCGCACACATATTTACTATCTGTATAAATCGTAATATCAAGGTCGGGCATTTTCATAGATTCTATGGCCACTATTACAGCTAATAGTTCCATTCTATTATTGGTGGTAAGCCTATAACCCGCGCTCATTTCTTTTTTATGTTGCCCGCTTATCAAGACAATACCATATCCTCCATTCCCGGGGTTTCCGCGCGCAGAGCCGTCTGTATATACTGTTACCTTCACGCGTTATTTACTCAAAGTCTATTTCGCCTAGGTCTATGGCCTTATCTAATTCAATCCAAATGAGTGTAAGTGGATAGCTCGTATAGCAAAGTACCACTCTTTTTACTTTTCCAGCTACCTCAAATTCATGATAAGCAGCTATGGTGTATGCATGGTTTCCCATCACACAAGGAAGTCTTTTGGCATCAATACTTTTATCATTAAAAAATGCTTGCATAAGCCCTTCACCCGTATTTTTATTTACAGCTTTCGTATGATAAGGTTTTGTTCGGGCATATACATCCATGGAGACAAACTCTGTTTGGCCAGGTTTGCATGGTTTTATTCGAAGTTTTTGTCCAACTTCAATGGTTTTTTCAGTAACAACTTCGTTTGCAGTTTGCGCATGAATTAGTTGGCTGCAAGTGAATAAAATGATGCTGAAAATTAATTTCATAAAGTTAATCTAAAAAGGTGAAATAAAATCTTTAAGTGAAGGTAAAAGGATGTCTTTATCAGATACAATCGCGTTGGTGGTTTCCCACTTAATCCCAATTTCTGGGTCGTTCCAAAGCAATCCTCCTTCAGATTCCTTATGGTAAAGATTGGTGCATTTATATAAGAAAATGGTATTATCTGCTAAGGTTTCAAATCCATGTGCAAAACCTGGCGGAATCCAAAACATTAATTGGTTTTCTGCACTTAGGTCTATTGAAAAATGTTGTCCATAGGTAGGTGAATTTTTACGGATATCTACCACTACATCTCTCACTGCACCTGCAACAACGCGCACCAATTTACCTTGTTCAAAAGGAGGAGCCTGAAAGTGTAAACCGCGAATGGCGCCTTTTTGCGAGAACGATTGATTGTCTTGCACAAAATTCAGCGTAATTCCAGCTGCGTGCATTTTATTTTCGTTATAACTTTCATAAAAATAACCTCTTGTATCTTTAAATATTTGAGGTTCAATTATTAAAATGCCTTCAAGGGGAGTACTTGTGATTTTCAATGTTGTAAATTTTATCGCAATGATAAGAAATCGCCCACAAAAATATGTAGTTATCTATTCTTGGTGGATAAAGGATGTTCCATATTCAGAATCTATCTCTATTTTTGTAGCATGGAAAGTGGAGAAAATAAAATTAAGAAGTATCGCATCATTATCATCCTGCAGACAGTAATTAATATCTTACTTATGTTGTTGCTAGGATTTTTTACTTTAAATTATTTTAAAACAGATAAAAAGTTATCTTTTAAAGAAGTGGAGTTGTTTCAATCAGACTCCGCCAGGGCTGAGTTAGAAACGGTATTGAATGAAACCGAATTAGAGCTCACAGAATACAAGGGAAAAAATGCTGAATTAGATCAGTTTTTGAGAGAAAAAAATGACTCTTTACAGCTTTTTGCAGATAAAATTGAAAAGATGTTGCGAAAAGGTAATTTAACCAAACAAGAATTAGAGAAAGCCAATGATGAACTAGATTTATTGAGATACTACAAGCGCAAATATATCGGCCAGATAGACTCTTTAAGCAGTGTGATCTTGGTTTTAAATCAAGAAAATAAAACCTTAAAAACAGATATTGACAAGCAAAAGCGTAAAAATGAAAATTTGAATATGGACATTGCGCGCTTGAGCAATAAAGTGGCAATTGGAGCTAAATTAAATGCAGAGAATATTTTTGTAACTGGAGTTAAATTGCGCAGCAATGGCAAAGAGAAAGAAACCATTAGGGTAAGTCAAATGACTCAATTGAAACTTACGTTTAAAGTAAATGAAAATTATGTAAGTGAGCAAGGTAAAAAAGAAATCTTTTTAAAGGTTATAGGGCCAGATGGAGCAACCGTATATAATCAAGCAGCTGGTTCAGGAACCTTTCAATACCAAAACGTTGAGTCGCTCTATAGTTCCAAAAAAGTAATCGATTTTAATTCAGAAGCTCAAACAGTAAGTATTTATTGGGAAAAGGGAAGTGAGTTTGTAAAAGGAAACTATAAAGCAGAATTATATTGCGAAGGCTTTAAAATTGGTGCCACAGAGTTTGAATTGAAGTAAGCTTGAATTAATTAAGGTTTTCAATGATTGAATTTGGGATAAAGTGATTCAAAATTTTATATTTGCATGCCTTAATTGCATAAACAAAGGATTATAACCATACTAACATGAAGAAATTATTTATTGCTATTGCTTTCGCTGCCACTTTTAGTGCTTGTCATTATGGAACTGCAGAAGCTCAAAAAACATTAGAAACAAACGAACAATACAAGTCTGAAAAGGCTGATTATTCAGTTAATAGAGCAAATGTAAGTGCAGAAGCACCTGCTGCTGAAACTGCTACCACTTCTGCAGATACTACGCAAGCCGCTGCTAAATAATGTCACAATCCCTACATCTAGATAAAAGTTTAGGGAAAGAAGAAAAATACCTTCAAATCCTACCTCAGTTAAAAGCTTTGGTTCAGGGAGAAGAAGACCGGATAGCCAACCTAGCCAACACTTGTGCCTTCTTAAAGGAAGCTTTCAATTGGTGGTGGGTTGGCTTTTATTTGGTTAAAAATAATGAATTAGTTCTAGGTCCATTCCAAGGCCCTGTTGCTTGTACCCGCATAGCTTTTGGCAAAGGAGTTTGTGGAAGTGCTTGGGAAGCAAAAAAAACCATCATTGTGCCAAATGTGCATGAGTTTCCCGGACATATCGCCTGTTCTAGTGCGAGTTTATCAGAAATAGTTCTTCCCATGTTTGATGCTAAACAGGAAATTATTGCTGTGCTAGACATAGACAGTGAATACCTCAATCATTTTGATGAAATGGATGCTCGGTATTTAAATGAAGTGCTTAATTTGTTGATGATCAGATAATCAGTAAAACAAATGCCAAATGCTTTCAAATTTATTTTTTTGTTTTTAGGAAGCTACTTATTGCTGCAATTATCTTATACGGTATATTTAGATTTTTATAATCCTGCGATAGATCCTGCAAGTTTATATACCAGCAAAGTGCTTACTTGGTTTTTTTTAAACGCAGATTTTAGAGAAATACTAGGAGAGGCAAAAGTGCAATTTTTATTGGATAATAAACCCGTTGTAAATATAAAAGAAGCTTGTAACGGAATAAGTGTTGCCATGAGTTTACTTGCTTTTCTAATTGCCTTTAAAGGTAAGTCTAAAGATTATGTGTGGGTAGTGCCAGTATCCTTGCTATTGCTTTTTATAGCTAATATGTTGCGACTATATGCCTTGGTTCAAATCAAAATGTTTTATCCTGCTAGTTTCCCGTTTTTTCATGAATATTTATTCCCTGGTATCCTATATCTTATAGCTTTTGGAATAATGGTGTTTTGGGTAAAGAGAACTTATCAGCCATAATTACATGTATCATATTTTTTTTTTACGCCTGAAACCATAAGTTTGCCATATTACGTTTGAATCCTATTTTGATTCAGTCACATTGAAAAATAGACCTACTTATGAGCATACCATATCAAGCAGATTGTTTACATTTTAAAGGCCATATCCCATGTAATCCACATAAGAAACATGGTTACCATTGTTCAAATTGTGAGGCTTATACTCCTGTTTCTAAGCGAATTCTTATCATAAAATTAGGTGCCATTGGAGATGTCATTAGAACCACTCCTTTGCTTGTTAAATACAAAAAGTTGTATCCTAATTGTAAAATTACCTGGATAACCTGGACCCCTGAAATTTTGCCAGCCAAAGAAATTGATGAAATTTTGAAATGGGATATGAACGCAATTTTATATGCTCAGCAAGGCTCATGGGATATTGCCATTAATTTGGATAAAGAAAAAGAGGCGGGTGCCTTATTAAAAATGTTGGATGCCAAAGAGAAGTATGGTTATGTGCTTAAAGATAATGAAATACAACCTGTAAATGAGTTGGCTTATCATAAGTTTAGCACGGGTATGTTTGATGATGTGAGTAAGGCAAATACCAAAAGTTATTTGCAAGAAATATTTGAAATATGTGGTTTTGAACACCAAGGCGAGCCCTATTTAATGGACGTTCATGATGATAAGGGTTATACCTGGAATTTGCCAGAGGGAAAGAAAATTATTGGCTTAAATACGGGTTGTGGCGGCAGATGGACAACCCGTTTGTGGACCATAGATAAATGGGTTGAATTGGTGAATTTATTGCAGGCTCAGCATCCAGATGTGCATATTTTACTCTTAGGTGGCGAGGCAGAAGATGCACGCAACCATGAAATAAGAGATAAAACGGGCGCAGCCTATTTGGGGTATTTTAGTTTGGCCGAGTTTATTAATTTGGTAAACCAATGTGATTTGATTGTAACCCAAGTTACTATGGGTATGCATATTACGCTGGCCTTGGGCAAAAAGATAATTCTCATGAATAATATCTTTAATCCGCATGAGTTTGATTTATTTGGTAAAGGCGAAATTGTAATGCCCGATAAAGCTTGCAAATGTTTCTACCGTGGCTCTTGCCTAGATGGAACTTCCTGCATGGAAGAGCTTCCCGCCAATAAAATACTAACTGCCATTAATCGTCATTTTTAGCTAAAGGCTAAAAGCTAAGAGCTAATAGCTGTATTTGACTTTTTGTCAGTGACAGGAATTTGGATAAACATTTGTATCTTGCTATACTCAAACAAACATTTTTAACATGAAAAGAAGTAATATTATCCTTTTGGTAATTGGTGCAGTTTTGTTATTATTAGTATTTAACGGCTGTGGTTCATACAACAGCATGGTAAATAAACAAGAAGCTACCAGCTCTGCTTGGGCTCAAGTAGAAAATGTGTATCAGCGCAGAGTAGACTTGATTCCTAATTTGGTGAATACGGTGAAGGGTGTTGCCAATTTTGAACAAAAAACATTAACAGATGTTATCAATGCCAGAGCAAGTGCCACTCAAATGAAAGTTGATGCGAGTAAATTAAGTCCGGATCAACTTCAAAAATTCCAAGCCTCACAAGGAGAATTGAGTCAGGCTTTGGGTCGCTTAATGGTAGTTGCAGAGCAATACCCGCAATTAAAAGCTACACAGAATTTTCTTGAATTGCAATCTCAATTAGAGGGTACTGAAAATAGAATTGCTGTTGAAAGAGGTAAGTTTAACGATGTTGTTAAGGACTACAATTCATACATACGAAAATTCCCGCAGATACTGTACGCTGGTATGTTTGGTTTTGATAAAAAAGGCTATTTCGAAGCTGAAAAAGGGGCAGAAAAAGCACCTGAAGTTAAATTTTAATAAAGAATCATCATTGGAAAAGGTTGCCATTTGGCAACCTTTTCTTTTAAACGCTATTTTATGGCAAAAGAGAATTTTTCGGAAAAAGATCAAGCCCAAATTGTTGCAGCCATTCAAGCGGCAGAAAAGGAAACCTCTGGCGAAATTAGGGTGCATATTGAAGCACATGTTGCAACAGATCCTATGGATCGCGCAAAAGAAATATTTTTTGAATTAGGTATGCATCAAACTGCTCAAAAGAACGCCGTTCTTATTTATTTGGCATATAACAATCAAAAATTAGCGATTATTGGCGATGCAGGTATTCATGAAAAAGTTGGAGATGATTTTTGGCGATCAGAAAAAGACCTCTTAATAAGCTATTTTAAAAAGAATGAATATGCTTTAGGATTAGCTAAAGCCATTGAAAAAGTTGGTGAAAAATTGAAAGTATATTTTCCGTATCAAACAGACGATAAAAACGAATTAAATGATGCGATTTCTTTTGGAGGTAAACATGATTAAGAGATTTTTAGTATTACTTGTTTTTTCATGGGTTGCCATCTTGTTGCATGCCAAAGAAATTCCGGCAAAGCCTAATCCTCCGCGCTTAGTAAATGATTTTATTAATGTGTTAAGTGCGGAAGAAAATGCAGCCCTGGAATCAAAATTAAAGGCATATAGTGATAGTACCTCAACTCAAATTGCCATCGTTATTGAGCAAAGTTTAGAGGGCGATGATGATTTCGATTATAGTCAACGCTTGGCCGAAACTTGGCAAATTGGAATGGCAGGTAAAAATAATGGCTTGTTAATTTACATTGCCATTGGTGATCGGAAAATAAGAATTCAAAACGGATATGGTTTAGAAGGAAGTATTACAGATGCTTTTTCGCGCAGACTCATTGAAGAAGTTATTAAACCAAATTTTAAACAGCAAGCATATTATGAGGGCTTAGAACAAGCCACTACCTTAATCATGAAAAAGGCATCTGGTGAATTTGTAAATGAAGATTTTGGTTCAGAAGGTGATGCCGAAGGAGGTTTTATCAGTACTTTTATCATTTTGTCATTTATAATTTTAATGTTCATTCTAGCCAATAGAGGTAGAGGAAAGGGAGGAAATGGCGGTTTGCATGGCCCCACTCCATTTATAGGGACCTTTGGAAGCAGAGGATATAGCAGTGGTAGTGATTTTGGCAGCAGCAGTGGTGGATTTGGCGGATTTGGCGGCGGTAGTTTTGGTGGGGGTGGAGCAGGAGGAAGCTGGTAAACAAAGTAAATATCTATTCAATTAGAATTTATTTTTTATAATAATTCCGTATGAACTCATTTGGGTTTATGCCATAAGCTTTTACGCGCCTTTTTTTGCCTACATATAAATATTGCGGAAGGCTATTTATTCCTAATTTGGTGCTTAGTTCTTTGGTGCCATAAACGAGGTAATAATTAGGCGTTGCATCGCTGTTGAATATGCGAAGTTCATAACTCTTATTGACATATAAAACACATATAACCTTTAATTTATTTGGGTTTAATTGCGCAATTTGCCTGAGGAGAAGTGTGTCTGAATGGAAGTTTTTAGCACTTTTGTTTCCAAAATAAATATATACTTCTTTTCTTCTTAAGGAGTTCAATTTAAACGCATTTCCTTTGGCAGGAGTCAGTTTTACTTTAGGAACTTTTTTGCCTATTTCAATCCTATTAAAATCTACCAAATCATTGCTTTCTTTTATTTTAATGAATTTTCCGGCAGCATCCACTTCAATAACTTGATAGAGTTTGTTGTTTTTTTCGAAATAATTGGGTTTTCCTGTTTTTGAAAATACAACAAAATTTAGCGGATTAGTAGCATCTAATACGGTATCACTCGAATTTACGAAAAGAATTTTGTCTATCTCTGCATCATTATAGAGTCCATTCGCATTCGCATCTAAAAGCCCAATTGTAAAAGATTCTTTTTCTTGTTTTACCTGGCCTGTTCGTGCAATATACCTTTGTTCTCTGTAGCAAAACTCAAAACCCATGAATTTTCTTCCTGGATAGGCCATGGCGTAGTATTCGTCCATATATTTTCTAAATTCATATTTTTGTCCGTATGGCCTAGTTCTAGACAATAGTATTTTAATTTTCCCTTCCAGATTATTTGCATTGTATAATTCCAAGGATAAAGGCTTTTCCTCAAAATAGGGGAGTTGATAACTGGTATCATCAGAAAAATCAAAATTTTGATTGTGATCAATATATAAAATGGGGTTACGATGGTATGGATTGCCAACTAATACGCTTACATAACCCGGATTATAGGCATTTTTACTTCCGCTAAAAAATAGGTTACCATATGCAAATTGTTTAGGACCTTGTGGCTTCTTTATAACTATGGCTTGAATGGGTCGAGTACCCTCAAAATCCATAGATTGAATGGTGTCTCCTTTTACTTCAAAAAGGGCTAATGTAATTTGATATTTGTCAAATCGATCGTCTTTGGCGTACTGCGTGAGCGGCACCTCTATGATGGAATTTTCTTGGGCTGAACCTACCAGGGTGAACAAAAAAAAGGCAGGTAAAAAGAATAAGTTCTTCATACCTGCCGAAATTACGAAAATAATTGAGTTTTGGTAATTTAAATATCTTAGTGCGACCCAAGATATTTTGCAACACCTTCTGCTGTAGCGTCCATTCCGTCTTTACCTTTTTCCCAGTTAGCCGGACATACTTCACCTTTTTCTTCAAAGAATTGTAAGGCATCAATCATTCTTAAAGCCTCATCAATACTTCTTCCTAGCGGCATATCATTTACCACCTGATGACGCACAACCCCTTCTTTGTCTATTAAAAATAAACCACGGTAAGCAACTGCACTTTCGCCATTATCACCAACCCATTCTAATTGTTCTTCATCGTTATACGTATATTTTCCTGCTAACACACCATAATTAGTGGCAATGGTTTTGTTAACATCTGCAACCAATGGATAAGCTACCCCTTGAATTCCGCCTCTATCTTTTGGGGTATTTAACCAGGCCCAATGAGAAAATTTACTATCGATAGAGCAACCTACAACTTGTACATTTCTTGATTCAAAATCATTGATTCTTTCCTGGAAAGCGATGATTTCGGTCGGACAAACAAAGGTAAAATCCAATGGATAAAAGAAGAATAGTACATGTTTCTTTCCTTGATAATTACTTAATGAGAAGTTTTCTTCAAACTCTCCACCGTTTACAACGGCATCAGCACTAAAATGTGGTGCTTTTTTCCCTACTAACATAGTCATATTTATATTTTATTAATTAATTGTTTGCACGCTCAATGATTGTCAATTCACACCTATTTAACCATATAATCAGGTTTATGTTTTGATTTCAATTTATAGTTAAAATTACCACACAAAAGTAGCTCAGGTGATTAATAATTACAAGTTTTTGTTTATCTTTAACAAGTTTTAAAGCTACCTCAAAAATACATTAAACTTAATCTCATACTATGGCTATTGAGTTTCCATTATTAAAAGACATCATTATTTTATTATCAAGTTCGATAGGTGTAATCCTGGTATTAAATAAGTTAAAATTGCCTTCTATTATAGGTTTATTAGCTACAGGAATTCTAATTGGACCATATGGATTAAAACTGATCAATGCCATCCACGAAGTGGAGTTATTGTCTGAAATAGGAATTGTACTCTTGCTATTTGTAATTGGTATGGAGTTTTCTTTAAGACAATTATATGCCATTGGTGCTACTGTTTTTATTGGCGGTTTGGTTCAGGTTGGATTAACAGTTTTTATTACTTTTTTATTAAGTTATTGGTTTGGATTTACCTGGGAGGCATCCGTTTTTTTAGGATTCTTATTCTCTCTATCGAGTACAGCGATCGTTTTAAATTTATTGCAAACTAACAATGCCATGAGTTCTCCCCATGGTAAAAATGCCTTGGGGATATTAATTTTTCAAGACATCATTGTCGTTCCTATGATGCTGCTAACGCCTATTTTGGCCGGACAGGGTGGCAATCTGGAACTAGCCTTATTAGCTTTATTTTTAAAATCAATTTTAGTGGTGTTAGGAACCTATATCTCTGCACGTTTCATAGCACCTAAACTACTTTTTTTGATAGCTCGAACCAAAAATAAGGAGTTATTTTTGATGTTTACCATAGCACTCTGTTTTGTGATTAGTTACCTAAGCTCACAAATGGGTTTGTCACTAGCATTGGGAGCCTTCTTAGCCGGATTAATAATTTCAGAATCTGATTATAGTCAACAAGCAACCAGTGCCATTTTACCATTTAGGGAATTTTTTGGTAGTTTCTTTTACGTATCTATAGGTATGCTGATGGATGTATCATTTTTTATTCAGCATTTTTTGCCAATCATTGGAATTGCTTTGTTGGTGTTTGTATTAAAATCTTTGATAGCCTTGCTGGCAGCATTGGTATTAAAATATAATATCAGAACGTCCATTTTAACAGGTTTAATGCTATTTCAAGTAGGTGAATTTGCTTTTATATTATCAAAAGTTGGAATTCAATATGGAATATTAACCCCTATTGCCAATCAATATTTTCTGTCTATTTCTATATTAACCATGTTGTTTACTCCCTTTATCATAAATCACAGTCATGCTATTTGTAATTGGATTCTTCTCAGATTTCCATCTAAAACAAATCCTAGTATTGCTCTTCTTGATGAAGAAAAGAAAATGATAGAAGAAGATCGAAACAATCATCTCATTATTATTGGATATGGGATGAATGGTAAAAACTTGGCATTAGCTGCAAAAAAATCTGGAATAGATTATGTAATTTTAGAAATAAACGCAGAAACGGTAAAAAGAGAGCGAGCGCTCGGAGAACCCATATTATTTGGTGATGCGGTTCACGAACATATTTTAGAAACAGTTGCTTTGGAGAAAGCACGTGTGGTAGTTATTGCCATCTCAGATCCACAAGCAAGTAAAGCCATCTTAGTGAAGATTAGGTCTCTGTCTACTAACGTTCATGTATTGGTAAGAACCCGATATGTTTCAGAAATAGCGCCATTATTAGCCCTAGGAGCCAACGAAGTAATCCCGGAAGAATTTGAAACATCCATTGAAATTTTCTCGCGTGTTCTTGGAAACTACCTTATTCCGTTAGACGAAATTGAGCAAATTAGCAATGCCATCAGGTCTAATAACTATGAAATTTTCCATCATTCAAAATTTAACCTATTTAAATAGATTTAAACAATAAGCTGCTATCTCCAAAACTTAGAAAACGATAGTCGTGCTTTAAAGCATGCTCATATATGCTGCGCCAATCTTCCCCAACTAAGGCCGAAACCAATAAGAGCAGGGTGCTCTGAGGTTGATGAAAATTAGTAATTAATGCCTCTGTTATCCGCATTTGATACCCGGGTGCAATGAGTAATTGGGTTGAACCAAATAAAGTTTTAATATTATATTCTCTCAAGTAATTTAATAGTGCTGCAACGGCCGCTTCAGCAGAAATAGTTTGCTCTAGCTCATAAGGCTCCCATTGTAATAAATTAAAATTATTTGTGTTTGCGAGATTTAAAATAATTTTTACGCCATACCAATACAAGGTTTCCAGAGATCTCATAGAAGTTGTGCCTACTGGTATAATGCATTGTTTATGGATGATACTGCTGAGCAGATTTTCAATAGCCTCTATTGAAATTTCCATGTGTTCACGATGCATTTCGTGCTCTTTCATGGTACTTGCTTTAACCGGTAAAAAGGTTCCAGCACCAACATGCAGTGTAATTTCTGTGCTTTGTATTTTTCTGTTTTTTAAGGCTTCAAAGGTTTGTTCCGTAAAATGCAATCCTGCAGTTGGCGCAGCAACAGAACCTTCTTCCTTAGCATAGGTGGTTTGATATTGAACCTCATCTTTCTTATCTGCCTCTCTATTTAAATAAGGTGGTAAGGGAAGTTTTCCGGTTTCGCTTAATAAATCGGCAAACGCAATTTCGGTCTGATCCCAAGTAAATCTAATGTGAGCAAATTGGCCATCTTGCTCAATGATTTCTGCACTAATCTGTAGTTCTATGTTTTTAACAAATGCAACTTTTTTAAGTGAACCAGATTTCCAGCGCTTTGCATTTCCAATTAAACACTTCCATTCGCTCAAACCTTTGCTACCAAAAGCTTTTTGATAGTTTCCATCTATAGGTTCCAAACAAAATATTTCTATCTGAGCACCACTTTCCTTTACAAAAATGTGCCTAGCATGAACCACTTTGGTATTATTAAAAAATAGGTGTGAAGCATCTGGAAGTACAGCTGCTAAGTCCCAAAAACGATGGTCTAAAATTTGATTATTTTTCCATACCAATAACTTACTATGGTCTCTGTTTTCTAGGGGATATTTCGCTATTTTATCCTCGGGTAGCTGATAGGTAAAATCGCTAATAGCAATTTGTTGTGGGTTCATAAAATGTTTTGATGCAAGATTATTTACCAGTAAAAATTGGTTTTCTTTTTTCAACAAAGGCATTCATTCCTTCTTTCTGGTCTTCGCTGGCAAAGGTCATGTAAAAGTTTTTGCGTTCAAAATACAAGCCTTCTTGCAGCCCAGATTCAAAAGCTTTATTCACACTTTCTTTCGCCAGTCTGATGGCAATAGGGCTCATCAGGGCAATTTCCTTGGCTAATTTTACTGCTTCATCTAAATAAATTTCTTCTGGTACAACCCGATTTACCAAACCCATTCTTTGAGCTTCCTCGGCACTAATAAACTTTCCGGTAAGCACCATTTCCATCGCATTTGCTTTGCCAATAGCTCTGGTAAGCCTTTGTGTGCCGCCTGCACCCGGCATAATTCCAATTTTTATCTCGGGTTGCCCAAATTTTGCAGATTCAGAGGCAATAATCATATCGCATGTCATGGCTAACTCACAACCACCACCCAAGGCAAAGCCAGAAACAGCTGCAATAATTGGCTTTTTAGTTTTTCTGATTTGGTCCCAGGTTTCAAATTGATCTATTTTTAGCAAGTCTATCGCATTTTTGCTCTCCATTTGTTTAATATCTGCGCCAGCCGCAAATGCTTGTTGGTTTCCGGTAATAATAATACAACGTACTTCCTCCAAATCATCTAATTGTGATAAAGCTTGTTTTAATTCTAACATTAATTGTAGGTTCAGGGCATTCAATTCTTTTGGGCGATTGAGCTGAATGAGGGCAATATGTGCAGCATAGGCTGGATTAACGAGTATTAATTCGAAATTCATGGTTGATTTATTTTTGTAGCAAAACAAATTAATTTTAAGAGAACTGCCAAGTTCCCAAAATATTTAACGATATTGCCATCCCGTTTCTAGGGTGGGTGTGTATTTATTTTATTGATAACTAGTAATTTAAGTTAAAATTTGTGTTAAAAAAAATCCTTGATTTGAAAAACACTGAAAAACTTTTAAAAAATTATTGTTTTTAAATAAAAAAGCCTCATATTTGCAGTCCTTTTTGAAGAAAATATTGTCATGAGAGTATGTGATTTAACCGGTAAGCGCCCAATGGTGGGTAATAATGTGTCTCACTCAAACCGTAAGACTAAGCGTCGCTTTTACCCAAATTTACAGGAAAAGAAATTCTTTATTCCTGAAGAAGATCGCTGGATAACCTTAAAAGTATCTACCAAAGCGATTAAAACCATTAATAAGAAGGGCATCACTGCCGTTTTAAACGAATATATCCGTAACGGAAAAATATAAGGAGAAATAAGTAATGGCAAGAAAAGGAAATAGAGTGCAAGTAATATTAGAGTGTACAGAGCATAAAACTTCAGGTTTGGCAGGTACTTCTAGGTACATTACCACTAAAAATCGCAAAAATACAACTGAGCGTATTGAGTTGAAAAAGTACAACCCAATCATGAAGCGTGTAACCGTTCACAAAGAAATTAAATAATTAAGTTATGGCTAAGAAAGTAGTTGCAACATTAAAAACCGCTGGAGCAGGTAAAGACTTTGCTAAAGCATATAGAGCTGTTAAAACAGCCAAAGGTTCTTATTCTTTTAAGTCAGAAATTATTCCTAACGAAGAAGTGAAAACTCACTTTAAGAAATAATATTTTGAATTACCACATTCAAAAAAGCATTCTGTTCTTGCAGAGTGCTTTTTTTGTTTTATTTTAATACGGTAGACATGGGTATTTTTAGTTTTTTTAATAAAGAGAAAAAGGAGCGTCTAGACCAAGGTTTAGAGAAAACCAAAACGAGCTTATTTGATAAAATTAGCAAGGCCATTGTGGGTAAAAGCACAGTGGATGACAATTTTTTAGATGAGCTTGAAGAAATTTTGGTAAGCAGTGATGTGGGAATTGAAACTACCTTAAAAATTATAGAACGGCTTCAAAAGCGAGTTGCAAGCGAAAAATACATCAATGTATCGGAACTTAATCTACTGCTTAAAGAGGAGGTTTCTAAGTTGATGGAGGAAAACAAATCAGATATTCCTGCCAATTTTGAAGATTTAAAAGGAGTAAAACCCTATGTTGTAATGGTTGTTGGAGTGAATGGGGTAGGAAAAACAACAACGATTGGGAAAATGGCCAACCAATATAAAAAAGCCGGAAAGAAAGTGGTACTTGGTGCAGCTGATACATTCAGAGCGGCAGCCGTTGAGCAACTTAAGATTTGGGGGACGCGAAATGATGTTCCTGTAATTTCCCATGGTATGAATACAGATCCGGCCTCTGTTGCTTTTGATACGGTTCAAAGAGCGGTGGAAATGGATGCAGATGTAGTCATCATAGATACAGCGGGTAGGTTGCACAATAAAATTGGCTTAATGGACGAGTTAAGCAAAATTAAACGGGTTATGCAAAAGGTTATTCCAGGCGCTCCCAATGAGGTTTTATTGGTATTAGATGCCAGTACAGGTCAAAATGCCTTTGAGCAAGCCAAACATTTCACCGCTGCTACAGAGGTTAATGCTTTGGCGCTCACAAAATTGGATGGAACAGCCAAAGGTGGTGTAGTAATTGGCGTGGCCGATCAATTTAAAATTCCAGTAAAATATATAGGGGTTGGCGAAGGTATTGAAGATTTGCAATTGTTTAATAAACATGAATTTGTAGACTCTTTATTTAAAAGTTAATAGGTTTGAAAACAAAAACACTAAGAAAAGATAAAGTGAATATTATCACTTTAGGCTGTTCCAAAAATATTGTAGACAGTGAAGAATTATACAGCCAATTAAAGGCAAATAATTTTGTTGTTGAACATGAATCTGATCAAGACGATGCGAATATCGTAATTATTAATACCTGTGGTTTTATTGATAATGCCAAAGAAGAAAGTATCAATACCATTGTTCGTTGGGCTGAAGCAAAAGAAGCTGGAGAGATTGAGAAACTATACGTAACAGGTTGTTTGTCTCAGCGTTATAAGCCAGATTTAGAAAAAGAAATTCCTGAAGTAGATCAATATTTTGGAACAAGCCATTTACCTCAATTGTTAAAAACATTGGGGGCAGATTACAAACACGAATTGATTGGCGAACGTTTAATAACAACCCCTTCTCACTATGCCTATTTAAAAATTTCTGAGGGATGCGATAGGCCTTGTTCTTTTTGTGCCATTCCAATTATGCGTGGCAAGCATGTTTCTAAATCTTTCGAACAAATTGAAGCAGAAGTGAAGGGCCTTGTTAAAAATGGCACGAAGGAAATTTTATTGATTGCCCAAGACAGCACTTTCTATGGCTTGGATTTATATGGTGAGCGCAAATTAGCTGAATTACTTAGAAGAATTTCCGATATACCAGGGGTTGAGTGGATTCGCTTGCATTATGCTTATCCTTCCCAATTTCCATTAGATGCCCTAGAGGTAATGGCCGAACGCGATAATATCTGTAAATATATTGATATTCCGCTTCAACATGTAAGTGATAATATGCTCAAAATAATGCGTAGGGGAATAACAAGGCAACGCACAGAAGATTTGGTTCAAACTATTAGAGAAAAAGTTCCAGGTATAGCCATTCGTACTACATTAATTGCAGGGCATCCGGGCGAAACAGAGCAAGACTTTAAAGATTTATGTGATTTTGTAGTACGCAATAAGTTTGATCGTTTAGGGATATTTACCTATTCGCATGAAGAAGGTACACATGCTGGAACTTTGGAAGATGATGTTCCACAGGAAGTAAAGGAAGAAAGAGCCGCAGTGGTCATGGAATTACAACAAGAAATTAGTACCCAAATTAATAAAACACGAATTGGAAAAACATTAAAAGTGTTGTTTGATCGAAAAGAAGGGGGCTATTTTATTGGTAGAACTGAATTTGATAGTCCGGAGGTTGATAATGAAGTGTTGGTATCAGCCAAAGATAATTATGTTCGCATTGGAGATTTTGCAAATGTGTTGATTGAATCTGCTGAAGATTTTGATTTATATGGCAAAATTGTAGAGTAATAATGGAAGTTATACATCAAATTGCATTATCAAACTCATCTTTTGTACCCCCAATTGTCAGGGATTATTTAAATAAAGCTGAGCCGCTGAGCAATTTTGTTCATCATTGGCATGAATATGCTGGCTTCCAAGATGCAATAAAAAAGAGATTGTTTAGCAAAGAAAAACGAGCTGACTTGGTAGAACATTTACAAAGCCAATATCAGTCTGCGCAGATCGATTTGAGATCTGCGGAAAGGGTAGAGAGTAATATCAACAGTTTGTTAGATATGCAAACTTTTACCATCACCACAGGGCATCAATTGAGTTTGTTTGGTGGTACTTTATTTATGACCTATAAGATTTTAAGCGCCATTAAATTAGCAATGGTCTTAGAAAAACAATTTCCAAAGCAAAAGTTTGTGCCGGTACTTTGGTTAGCCTCAGAGGATCATGATTTTGAAGAAATAAAATCAAGCCATTTATTTGGTAAAGACTTAAGCTGGGATGCAGATGCGATGTCTATGGCTACGGGTAAAATTTCCTTGCAAAGTATTTCAAAATTACTGGAAGAATTAAGCGTTTTATTAGGGAATAATGATCAAGCTAAACATTGGTTCAAGCAGATTAATGAGGCGTATGGTAGGGAAGGAAATTTGGGTGAGGCTACTGTAAGGTTTTATCACGAACTATTTAAAGCATTTGGTTTGATTATATTGGATCCCAATGCGAAGCGTTTAAAGAACTATTTTTCTGATGTGATCCAGGCGGATATCATGAAGCAGGAAACTTTTTCTGTGCAGCAGCTTTCTGATCAGCTATTAAGTGAGCAATATAAATTGCAAATTAATGCAAGGCCTATAAACTTCTTTTACCTAAGTGAGAATTTTGGGCGCAAAATGATTCGCAAAAATGAGGATGGTAGTTATTCATTGGCAGAGGCAGGTTTGAATTGGTCTCATCAAGAAATGACAAATGAAATTGCTGAATTCCCTGAAAGATTTAGTCCAAATGTAAATTTGCGTCCGCTTTATCAAGAGCTTATCTTGCCTAATTTAGCTTATGTTGGTGGGCCAGCTGAAGTGGCATATTGGCTGCAGTTAAAACCTATATTTGATCATTATGGGGTGGCTTATCCATTGGTGGCCTTGCGTTATATGAATGTGTTGATGCCCAAGAGTATCTATGAAAAAGTACTCAAACTGGGTTTGCATGCAGAAGATATGTTACTTACGGAGCAACTGTTAACGCAAAAATATGTAGAGCAGGTTCAGGGTATTTCTTTCCCAGAGAAATTTGATTCTATCCTCAATGAAATGCAAGAATTAGTAGATCATGCTAAAGTGTTAGATGTTACTTTGGGGAAGGAATTTTTAGAATTTAAATTGCAAGTAAAAGAGTTTTTTAAAGGCAAATCTAGTTCAATAAAAAAAGCTGGTCAACTTCACCAAGAGGTTCAAATTGAAAAACTCTTAAAATTACGGGCAAGATTGTTTCCAAAAGGGATATTTCAAGAGCGAATAGAAACCCTCATGCAGCAGGAGGTATTATCAAACAAATCTTTATTGCCAACACTCTTAACACAAATTCAGCCGCTTGCTGCTAGTTTAGATATTAGCCTTCATTAATTTCAGTGTTGAGCAGCTGATTTACTAAATGCCAAATTACAATACCAGAAGAAACGGCCACATTGAGCGAGTGCTTGGTGCCAAATTGTGGGATTTCTAAACAGGTATCTGCCATGTTTAAGAGTGCTTGCTGCACACCTTCCACCTCATTGCCTAAAATTAATGCCATTGGCATATTGCCTGTAATGTCAAATTTTTCAAGAGAAATACTATTACTTGCCTGTTCAACTGCCACAATTTTCACGCCTTGTTTTTTTAGATCAAGCACTAAGTCTATCGCATCTTCTTTGTATTCCCAATCCACTGTTTCTGTAGCACCAAGCGCAGTTTTTAGAATTTCTTTATTGGGAGGAACAGCAGATTGGCCAGTAATGAAGATTTTTTTTAATTTAAATGCATCAGAAGTTCTAAAAATCGAACCAATATTATTGCCACTTCGTAACTGATCTAAAATGATGTAAATGTCATTTTTGTCTGATAGTTTGAAGTTTTCTGTATTTAATCGGTTGAGTTCGCTGCTTGTGTATTTTAAATGATCCATGTTTGCTTGTAATTCTTCAGAATTTGTTGCTGCAATTAACGTTATCTTAAGCTTGAAAACCCAAATAAAATGCTAAATTTGTATAAAATTTTCTTACTATGAGATATTCATTACAAAAGCTTATTGCAATCAAATTTCTGTTGCTATTTTTTCTGACTAGCACAGGTGCAATGGCACAAAATACATCACCCCGATTATCTGCAAGTGCAGCCCTTGGAATTCCTGCAACTTTGTTTGGTGTAAATTCTAAATTTATGGGTATTTATACTGGTGCGGCAAGATATTCCTTCAACAAAACTTGGTCCTTTGAAACTAAACTGACTGCACACACCTTTTTTAATAATGCCACTGGGAATGGAAAGAAAACCAGTTTAGATGGTGATGCAAGTGATGTGTTAACTTTTCGTACGCCAACCTATGGTCTGAATGGAATAGTATATTACAATTTGCACAATATTTTAGGTTTAGATAAAATGCCTGATGCCAGGTGGCTGCCTTTTGTAAATTTGGGTATTGGTATGTATTGGTATAAGCCAACAGTAAGTTTTGCAGATGGTTCAGGTTCTAGCGCTAGCAGTTTTGGTGCGCCATATAGAGATTACCAATTAGGAGCTGGTACGCGTTATTATTTAAATCATTTGATAGATTTGTATGCAGGTGCAGAATATCATTTTGCTCAAACGTATTATTTAGATGGAATAAAAGAAAAGAATAATCCGAGTTTAGATACCTATTTAAATTTTTACGCCGGCTTGAGTGTGAAATTAGGAGCTAAAAAGCACGCAAATTTAATTGATTGGGCTCATAAGAATATTGAGAAAGAAAGCGATGACCCTAAAGATTATAGCAAATGGGCCATAGATGGATCGGTGGGTTTGCCAATTTTACTTTCGCCTGTTGCTTATCGTGTAACAGGAATGTTTGGTCTTGGGCTCAGACATTCATTTAATAATTTTCTTTCAGGTCAATTTAATTTTTTATATGGAAACGTAGCTGGAAATCAGGCTACAACTGGTACTCCAATGGTTGGTTCTTCCGAATATGTTCGAGAATTTTCTACCAACTTAAGTCAAATAACAGGTAGAATGCTCATTAATATCAGAAGTATGATTGCCGAGCCTAGTAATAGAACTATGTGGAATCATTATGCTGTAATTGGCGCTGGATATACCAAAGCCACTGGCGACGCTACATTTGCAGATAATAAATCGGTAAAAGATGCAAAACTTTCTCTTTCACCAGGTATTCAAACCATTATTATTGGTTACCAAGCCAGAAAGTACATAAATGCACATTTTGATCTAATAGCTGGAATAGATTTTAATTATAATGGTAGTAAATACCTGGATCAAGCCTATGCTAATACAAGTATAGATAATCATTTATATCTTAATACCGGTGTTACATACAAGATTGGTACTTCTAAAGATAGAGAGCATATAGATTGGGCCTATCAAAACTATAACAATTACAAGAATCGTAAAACCGTTCTGGAACAAGTTCCAGTAATTGAAAAACCTGTTACGGAGGAGCCAAAAATTGAGGTAATTCCTGTTGCGGTAGAAACAGCGCCTGCTAGTGAAGGCTCTGCTACAGATTCAGTGATGCCAGTATCTCAAGTAGCTGCGCCTGCTCAAGATAAAACTGTTCCTTCTGCACCTGCTCCAGAGCTTAAGCCTTCGCCTATCAACGAAAATGTAACTGTGCCTGAACCATCTTCGGTGCCAGTAAAAACAACAGTACAGGCTCCTGCAACATCACCTGCTCCAGTTTCTTCAGCTAAAAAGTATGAAGCAAAAATACGTAACAGTTCTTCTCTAAGTCAAACTAACAATAAGCCCAAAGCTTATATAGCCACGTATGATGTAGTTCCGCCACCCTATAAATACAATGTAATCGTTGGGTGTTATAGCGTAAATAAATTATCTATTGCTAAAAACACACAAGATCAATTAGCACTTAAAGGGTATAGCCCAAGCATCTATAGAAGTTCAACAAACTCAAGAATGTTGAGATTGGCTGTGATTTCAACCGATGATAAAGCAGATGCTATCAGGGTTTTAAGAAAGGCTCGTAAAGAAATTGATCCAGGTTCTTGGATATACCTATACAATGCACAGTAGTTTGTAGATAACTGATTCTGAGAAATGATAGAGTTCTCATACAATGAATTATCTTAGCAGATATTTTACTGCAAAGAACCCATTGTATGAGAACTATTTTTTTTGTTTGTACTTTCATTTTGCTGGCAAGTAATTCATTTGCCCAAAGAACGCCGAAAGCCCCAGAAAAAGGGTCGATTGGGAAGTTGCCCCAGCCAGATATTTCTGTATTAGATGAATCTGGGTCTACTCCAAAGCCAGTTAAGAAAGAAAAAGTTTCAGACACCATGAATATTATTCCACCTGCCATGTATAGCAGGTTTTCTTTGGGTGGAAATTTTGGAATTGCTTTTGGAGCCTCAGATATTCCTGCAGATGCCATTTCACCGGGTTTTGGCGCCTATGCCAAAGTATCGTTAAATCATATTATGGGTTTACGATTACAGTATCTACAAGGAGAGATTTCTGGAGCAAATAGCAGAACCAATGCCAAAGAAAATATCTATTTTAATAGCAGTCTCAATAATCTCTCTTTGCAAGCTATTTTTAATTTAGGTACCATAGATTACCGTCAGAGTTTTCCGAGAAACAACTTTTATTTTGGAATAGGTTTAAGTAGGTTGTCTTATAGCTCATCTAAGGATACATTTAATTCAATTACCAATCAAAGAGAAAATATAAGCAGATTGAGTAATACAAGCCTGGCTGTACCACTCATTTTGGGGTTTAAGCGTAAAGTTACTAAGAACATAGACATCGGGGTTGAATTTGATTATTTTATCGGTTCAAACGATGATATTGACATCTCTAAAATTGCCAGCACGCTGCCAGATGGGAATGGATATTTTATGTTTAATTTATCCTATAATATTACATCTAAAAATAAGCCAAATCATTTAGATTGGAGTAACCCAATTGATAAAATTTATAGAGACTTACAAGATGCCAAAGATCAGGCAGATGCCATGAAAGTAGATACGGATAAAGATGGTATTCCAGATTACTTAGACCAAGAACCTAATACACCAGAAGGATATAAAGTAGACAACAAAGGGGTTACTTTAGATAGTGATGATGATGGTATTCCTGATTCTATAGATCCAGATCCATATGGTTTTAGTAAGTCTCTGGGTTTATATTTTCCTGATGGTTCTGGGGGTAACGATGGAACAGGTAATTTATACCGCTTAAATGATTCAATTCCTAAAACTGAATTTGTAACGATATCTAAAAGTGGTTTTGGATTGCCTACCATTGTGTTTCCGCCAAACCATTTTACAGTGCATGTTGAGCAATATAGTTTATTGCAGCAAATTGCTCGAATTTTAATGGTAGACTCTTCAGCTTCTCTGGTAATTATTGGTCATTCTGATAATAATAAGCCGAATCTTACGCAATTAACCTTGGCTGAAAGAAGAGCCCTAGAGGTTAAGAGAAGATTATATAAGGTTTATGAAATTGAAGAACAGCGTATGCTTGTTTTCTCTTATAAAGATCCATATATTGAGAAGTATAAATTAAGCACTGAAGGTTTAGATAGAAAGGTTGAATTTAGAATTATTCGTCCTATACAAAAACGTCAACCTAGAATAGATAAAGAAGTATTACCCAAATAAAACGAAAAAGCCTGCTCAAGCAGGCTTTTTCGTTTTATTTTTATTTTCCCATGGTAATGGTCCAATTTTATACATATACCTGGCTATGATTTGTTGCTTTTTTCTGATATACCGAGAAGGCTTATTAGCAGTCCATCGCCTCGGATTTGGGTAACAGGCAGCCATGGCAGCTGCCTCTTGTGCAGTTAATTTGCTAGCAGGTTTATTGAAATAAAACAATGCGGCCGCTTCAGCTCCATAGATTCCCTTTCCCATTTCAATAATATTGAGATAGACTTCTAATATTCTTTTTTTTGTCCAAAGGGTTTCAATAGCGATGGTAACATACACCTCCAAACCTTTTCTAATCCAACTTCTATTGGGGGTAAAAAACAAATTTTTGGCAGTTTGCTGACTGATTGTACTTGCACCTCTTGGTTTTTTTCCTTTGTCGAAGCTCTTTTTTATAGATTCATAAATTTGCTCAAAATCAAATCCATAATGCTTAAAGAATTTAGGGTCTTCAGAAGTTACACTGGCTAAACAAATGTTCTTCCCCAAATTCTCGATACTTTCCCAATCCTTTTTTAAACGCATGGGATCTTCTCCAAAGGCTTGCTCAAATAATCTTTTTACGGGCAATGGCGTAATGACCACAGGTACTACCCTGTAGACGATGATAAAGAATAAACTAATTTGAAAAGCCAATAAGAATATTTTCAAAAGAAATATCTTAAGTTGATTTAATTTTTTACCAATAGCTTTTGCTGTTTTTCCCATGTTTCGTTTACAATTTTAAGCAAGTATTTCTTATTCTCATGTTTTTTTATAGCTTTTTTAGATTAAAAAGATCTCAATCCTTTATTTTAAATGAGACGGTATGAACTAAACCCTAAATCTTTTGTTTATTTGAAACATAATTTTCACTCGCAATTCATGCAATCTTATAAAATTAAAATGTTCTTGGGCTTTAGCCTGTTTATTTTTCTGATAGATTTATATTTATGGCAAGCCATAAAAGTACTTATTAAGAACCGTCCTGTTTGGTATCAAAAAACTATAAAGATAATCTATTGGCTGGTGCCGGTCCTTATTATTATCACTTTATTTTTATCACAAATAAATAGTACCCTAGCTGCTAATCGATTACTCAAAACCTATGTAATGGGTTTCTTTTTTATCTTGTATGCATCTAAGTTAATTGCTTTTCTTTTTATTGTTGTAGATGATATAAAACGTTTCTTTATTTGGATTTGGCATGGTATGGAGCGTACTATTTCCAAGAAGAATGAACAGGCTGAAGAAGAGGAAATGGAAGAGGCTTTAGTATCTGATGAAAAGAAAATTTCTCGCTCAGAATTTATTGCCCGAGCTGGTTTGGTGGCTGGCGCAGTTCCTTTTGTTATGCTTTCTCGTGGATTGTTCTCTGGAGCTTATAATTACCAAGTTAGAAGAGTTAATTTGGTATTGCCTAATTTGCCAGAGGCATTTGATGGATTAAAAGTATTACAAATTTCTGATGTTCATACAGGTAGTTTTTTTGATAAAGATGCCGTATATAAAGGAATCCAATTAATTAAAGAGCAAAAAGCACATGTAGCAGTTTTTACAGGTGATTTTGTTAATAATAAAACAGATGAAGCCTATGAATGGGCTGATATGTTTAGTGAGGTTAAGGCACCCATGGGAGTGTATTCCATATTAGGAAATCATGATTATGGAGATTATGTGAGTGATTGGGCCAGTCCGGAGGCGAAGGCAAAAAATTTAACTGATTTGTTTGATGTACATAAAAATATGGGTTGGAATTTGCTCAGAAATGAACATGTATTATTAGAAAAAGAAAACAAACGAATTGCCATTTTAGGTGTAGAAAATTGGGGAGATCGCGGAAGATTTCAGCGTTTTGGAGATATTGATAAAGCCAAAGCCGGAATGCCAGATGTGCCTGTAAAAATATTGCTTTCTCATGATCCTAGTCACTTTGATGCAATTGTTTCAAAAAAACATACAGATATAGATCTAACGTTATCTGGTCATACACATGGTTTTCAGTTTGGGGTAGAATTTGGAAGTTTTAGGTGGAGTCCTTCTCAACTTATATACCCTCATTGGGCCGATTTATATAAAATTGAACAACAAATGTTATACGTAAATAGGGGCTTTGGATTTTTGGGTTATCCGGGTAGGGTAGGGATTTTGCCAGAAATTACTGTATTTACTTTAAATCGAATGGCTTAACTTAAGTATTTGCCAGATATAGGCACACGCCTTCCAGGGCCGAAAGCCTTTTTGGATAAGCGCAGTACAGGTGGAGCTTGCCATCTCTTCCATTCATTCATGTTTACCATACGTAATATTTTCTGAACCAAATTAGGTTCAAAGCCTGCTTGTATAATTTGTGTTGGTCCCATTTCTTCCTCAATATAATTATTTAATAAGGCGTCTAACACTTCGTATGGCGGTAAGCTATCGCTATCCTTTTGATCTGGGCGTAATTCTGCAGATGGAGCCTTACTGAGAATATTTGATGGGATTATTTCTTTATCTTTATTAATGTATTCACACAAGGCGTAAATCTCAGTTTTGTATAAATCACCTATTACTGATAATCCTCCACACATATCACCATATAAGGTGCCGTAGCCAACAGCTAGTTCACTTTTATTGCTTGTGTTTAATAATATATGTCCAAATTTATTAGCCAATCCCATTAAAATAACTCCTCTGGTTCTACTTTGAAGGTTCTCTTCTGCCAGTCCAAACGGAGTATCTTTATAAAACTCATGTAAGCTGTTTAAGAAAGATTGAAAGGTGTTTTCTATGGGAATAATATCATGTTTGATTTGTAGATTCTGAACCAATTTTACGCTATCGTCTACAGAATGTTGGGAGCTAAACTGACTGGGCATTAATATGGCCCATACATTCTCATTACCCAGCGCTTTGCAGGCCAAATAGCATACCAAAGCAGAATCAATACCACCAGATAGCCCAAGTATGGCTTGTTTAAAACCTAGTTTCTGAAAGTATTGCTTGATTCCTAAAATAAGTGCGTTTTCAATGTCTTTCAATTGGTTTCTTTCCCTACTTTTACTAGGGTTAGCCACAATTACATCTATGGATTCACTATTCTTAATTATTTCAAAACTTTTAGTATCTTCTTTAAAATAGGCAAGTTCGTGAATAATAGCGCCATTTTTTTCTACCACGCAAGAACCTCCATCAAATATTAAATGGGTTTGCGCCCCTATGTGGTTTACGTAAAAAACAGGTATTTGATATTTAAGTGCATTGGATTGTAATACTTTTTGCCGCTCTGCAATTTGTGTTTTTGAATAGGGAGAGGCGGCAATATTGATGATGAAATCTGGTTCTTGTTTAATTAGCTCATCCATCGGACTAGTTGGATAGATTGGATTTTCAACAATATTCCATAAGTCTTCACAGATGGTCAACGCTATTTTAAATTCTTTATAGGCAATTATCTCAAAGTTTTTATTTGGCTCAAAATACCGATACTCATCAAAAATATCGTAGTTGGGTAACAATGTTTTATCTGTTATGTGAGCTATTTCCCCATTGCATAAAAAATAGGCAGCGTTAAACAATGCTTTGCCTTTAGAGAGGTTATTAACTCTTGGTGATCCTACGATGGCAGCAATCTTGGTGCAATGTTTTGCAATGCTTGTGATGCTCTCTAATGCTTGATTTATGAAATCATCGAACACCAGAAAATCGCGAGCTGGGTATCCACAGGTTGCTAATTCAGAAAATACGATGATATCTGAACCTAAAAGTTCAGCCTCTTGTATAGCAGAAATTATTTTAGAAGTATTTTCTGCAAAATTGCCTGTATGAAAACTAAGTTGGGAAAGGGTAATCTTCACTGATGTTATTTTAGAATGATACGCTGATGAACATGTTACTCATTTGGGGATTTTCTATCCCAATACATAATAATTTATCATAAATTGAATGTATGCCAAATAGGATAGAATTGTCAATTATCATGTTTTTGTTTTTAAACTATCACTATTTGATGCCAAATTTAGTTCCAAATACAGATATTGCCAAAAGTTTTCCATAATTAACCTTTCACAAATCAATATGTTTCATACAATCAAAGTTAGTGTTTATCTCTTAATAGTTGCGCTTTTGTTTATCGGCTGTCAAAATGAAGTGGCTCCTATTAAACTTTTGCGCTTTGAGCAAGATTTATTTAATCCGGAATCTCTTAAGGATAAGAATCACTACCTAGCTTTACAACAGAAATATGGCCCATTTTATCAAACTTTTGCAGAAGAAATGCTCAATATTAGTGAAGAGGAAAGACCCATTGCATACCAAGCATCATTAGAAAAGTTTGTTTCTTTTCCAAGTATTAAACAACTAAAGTATGAGGTAGATAGTGTATTTCCAAATTTAAAGAATTTTGAGTCTGAGCTGAGTGAGGCAATGGGGAATTATCAAGTAACATTTCCTGCAGAAAAAATTCCTTCTTTTCTTACTTTCATTTCAGAATTTGGTTATGCACATGCCAATTTTGATACCATGATAGCCATTGGCTTAGATATGTATTTGGGGTCAAGTTATGCCTTGTATCCGGCATTAGATTTCCCAGAATTTATGGTAGCAAAACTTAGAAAAGAATACCTATTGTGTAATACTCTTAAGTCTATGGCAATTGGGAAATATGAACATCAGTTAAAAGATAAACGCTTTTTGGCAATGATGTTATTTGAAGGAAAGATTCGATATTTTGTAAAAGAAATAGCACCTCAGATTCCAGATACTATTTTGTTTGGGTATTCTCAAGCGCAGCTGCAATGGGCAAATGAAAATGAAGGAATGATTTGGGCTCATTTATTAGAGAATAAAATGCTTTTTAACCAAGATCCCTCGGTTTATATGAGGTATGTGAATGATGGACCATTTACCATTGCAAATGGGGTTCCGCAAGAATCTGCACCAGCCATTGGGGTGTTTGCAGGATATCAAATTGTGAAACAATATATGGAACAAGGAACCAGTAAAAGTTTAAAGCAATTAATGGATAATCAACAATGGGATATGATTTTAAGAGAAAGTGCATATAGGCCTAAATAGGTAAATTTGATATGCATATTTCAGCAATTTTTATTTATCCAATTAAAGGTTTACCTGGAATTTCAGTTGAAACATCAATGATTCAAACGAAAGGCTTGCAGTTTGATAGACGCTGGATGTTAGTAGATGAAAACAATCAGTTTTTATCGCAAAGAGAATTGCCGATTTTGTCTCAATGTAAGGTTCAAATGCATAAAACGGGTTTTTTAATTTATTCTCCAAATGGATTATCTGCTATTGAAATACCCTTTCAAATAAGCGGCCCTGAACAACTTGTTAAGGTATGGAATGATTCATGTATAGCCCATTTTTTAGATAAGGAAGTGGATGAATGGTTTTCTAAGATCATTGATAGAACATGTAGGCTTGTATTTATGCCAGAACATAGCCAAAGACTTTTAATTGAAACCAATGTTCCTGCAAATTCAAGTGTGAGTTTTGCTGATGGATTTCCTATCTTATTAATTGGATCTGCTTCATTACAATTTTTAAATAATCAATTGCAAGAACCTGTTTTAATGGATAGGTTCAGACCAAATATCGTTATTAGCGGATCAGCGCCTTTTGCAGAAGATCAATGGGGTGATTTTAAAATTAAAGAAAATAGATTTAAAGCGATTAAACCATGTGCAAGGTGCAGTGTTACCAGTATTAATCAGCAAACGGGTGAGCCAGGCACAGAGCCACTTAGAACACTTAGTTTATTTAGAAAAAAAGGCGCAAAAATTTTTTTCGGTGAAAATATAATTTGTACCCACATCGCTTCTGAAATTTGCGTGGGAGATTTATTACAAATAGAAAC
>CANHDN010000001.1 GCA_947459415.1 Bacteroidota bacterium | reverse complement strand
TGCGGTAAATAAACCATTCCCGTTTACACCTGTAAATTTGGGGAATATGGTTAATTCTATGGATAATGAATATTTTCCTGGTATTACTGCAGATGAACAAATACTCATTTTTACACGCCTAGTAAATGGCCGAGATGAAGAATTTTATAGAAGTACCAAAGTAGATGGAAAATATACTTTAGCACAAAACATGGGATACCCTGTAAATACTGAAAGAAATGAGGGAACAGTATCTTTATCTGCTGATGGGCAATATATTTTTTATACCGCTTGCAACAGACCAGGCGCAAAAGGTAGTTGCGATTTATATCTGAGCAAGTTAGATGGGAATACTTGGTCTGAACCAATTAATCTTGGTTCACCTGTTAATACAGCCTCTTGGGAAAGCCAACCTAGCTTGAGTTTTGATGGAAAAGTATTATATTTTAGTAGTAATAGACCCGGAGGTTATGGTGAAAGCGATATTTGGTATACAAGCTTTAAAAATGGGCGTTGGACACCTCCGGTAAATGCTGGTCCGGAGATAAACACACCAAAAGATGAACAATCACCCTTTATTGCTAAAGACGATCAAACCTTATACTTTAACAGTGAAGGGCATCCTGGTATGGGAGGCATAGACTTATTTTATGCTAGAAGAGATCAAGACGGAAGATGGCTTAAACCTGTTAATTTGGGATATCCCATTAATAGCGAAAAAGATGAAACATGTATTGTGATTTCATCCAATGGAAAAGATGCTTTTATGGCCAGAGATGGATCAGACACAAAAGGCGGATTAGATATTTATAGCTTTGAATTATATGAAGAGGCCAGACCTAAAAAGACAGGATATGCCAAAGGTGTTGTGTTTGATGCCGTTACTAAAAAGAAATTAAGTGCAAAAGTAGAATTAATTGATATTGCCACGGAAAGATTGGTTGTAGAATCATATGCCAATAAAACAAGTGGAGAATTTTTAGTTTGCTTGCAGGGGAATAAGAATTATGCACTCAATGTGGCACAAGCAGGGTATTTATTCTATTCAGAAAATTTTGCCCTAGAAAATCAAAGCGCTACCGAACCATTGGTGCTGTCTGTTCCTTTGCAACCCATTACTGCCGGAGCTAAAGTGGTATTAAAAAATATCTTTTTTGATTCAGATAAATTTGAATTAAAACCTGAATCTAAAGCAGAATTAAATAAATTGGCTCAGTTTTTAACAGCAAATCCTAGCGTTAAAATTGAGGTGGGCGGACATACAGATAATACCGGAGATTTTACCAAAAATTCGAATCTTTCAGCCAAGCGGGCATTAGCCGTAAAAACTTTTTTGGTTAATTCTGGAATAGAAACAATCAGGCTAACAACCAAAGGATACGCAGATACACAGTCAATTGCAGATAATAAAACCACAGAAGGAAGGGCGCAGAACAGAAGGACTGAAATCAAAATTATGCCTTAAGCTGCTATTAAGTGCGTAAAGTACTTTTGTAAAAAAAATTATTGCTGCATATTGCAAGCTCAATTCAAATATATGGAAGCACTGGTTTCAACTCATTTTAAATTCAACGGACAGGTAAACTTTTATAAAGGTAAAGTACGTGATGTATATAATATAAATAATACCTTCTTGGCGATGGTTGCTTGTG
This sequence comes from Bacteroidota bacterium, assembly GCA_947459415.1. GTDB lineage: Bacteria > Bacteroidota > Bacteroidia > UKL13-3 > UKL13-3 > B1. Next base: position 64,882 of record CANHDN010000001.1, on the reverse strand, counting down.
ATCGAATCTCTGCATTTGATGTTGTATTACCAAAACCCATTCCATTTAAAGGGCAAGTGCTCAATCAAATAGCATCTCATTTCTTAGAACTCACCAAAGATATTGTTCCAAATTGGTTAATTAATTGCCCAGACCCAAATGTTAGTATTGGGCATTGTTGTGAACCATTTAAAGTAGAAATGGTTATAAGAGGTTATTTAGCTGGTCATGCTTGGAGGGAATATAAAAGCGGAAAAAGACTCATTTGTGGAGTTAAAATGCCGGAAGGTTTAAGAGAAAATGACCCGTTCCCAGAACCAATTATAACTCCAACCATAAAAGCAAGCGAGGGTCATGATGAAGATATTACCAGAGAGGAAATCTTAGCAAGTGGTTTAGTAAATGAAGCTGATTATATACAATTAGAAAAATACACTAGAATACTATTTGAATTTGGTTCGAACTATGCAAAAAAACAAGGATTAATATTGGTTGATACTAAATATGAATTTGGTAGTTTTGATAACCATGTTATGTTAATGGATGAAATACATACACCAGATTCTAGCAGGTATTTTTATGCTGATACCTATGAACAGATCCAAGCAAAAGACCAACAGCAAAGGCAATTATCTAAAGAATTTGTTAGACAATATTTAATTGAGCATGGGTTTCAAGGTTTAGAAGGGCAAGAAGCACCTGTATTTACTGAAGATTTTATTAACCTGGTTTCTCAACGTTACATAGAATTATTTGAAAAAATCACAGGAAAAAAATTTGAAAAGCAAGATTATTCAAACACTTTACTTCGCGTAGAAAATAACCTAGCTCATGCGCTAGCCAAACTTAGCGCATAACAATGAATGCCATTGGATTTTCTTTACTGGTTAATACCTCCTTTTTTTTAGCAGATGTTTGTATTAAACTAGGAAGTATTCAATACAGCGCAAGCAGACTCATCTATATTCGTTCCTTGTTTACGGTGCTTTTTTCAGGAATTTGGTTGATCGTTTCTGGAAAATTTACCACACCACCAGAAGCTCCAGATATGGCTTGGTTAATAGCTTGCAGCATCCTATGTGGTATTGGCTTGTATTATTATATTAAAGCACTGCAACATTTGCATTTTGTAAATGTGGCAGTTATTGGTATCATGGGAGCATTTATTCATTATGGATTAGGAGCCTGGTTAAATAATGATCAACTCAATAAGTGGTTTTATTTAGCAACTGGATTAAGCACCTTAGGGATAGCCATTCAATGGAAAAAAACCAAAGCACACAAAGGTTTATTTGAAGCATTAATTTCTGCTATTTGTTGGGGGTTTGGCTATGCCTTATTAAGCATTCCACTGGCAAATACAAGTGCAGAATGGGGAACTTTTGTAACTGAATTTAGTATTCTAATTTTAGCTGCACTTGCTTTAATTGTAACTGATTCTGATTTTACCCTATTAAGTCCACCGCTCAAAAATAAGTACATCATAGGCGTGGCAGGGTTTACAATTTTGGGGTCTTTAATGATAAACCTAAGTTATCAATTATTCTCATTAAACACCCTAGGATTCATGCAATTGGCATTTTTTCCTTATTCTCTTATTGCAGGTTATTTTCTTTTTAAAGAAAAACTAAATAAATGGGAATGGACTGGAAATAGTTTAGTGGTATTGGGTTTAATAATCTACTTTTACTTTTGTGAGTAAAATTAAAAAAAATTAAGCTTCCGCAATTTCAAAAATCTTGTCATTTTGGTGTGTAAAAGTTCCTTGCTCATTAAATAAGGCTGCTTTTATCATGGCCTTAGCCACCAATGAACCTTGAATTGCCTTATATTTTTTTGCAGGACCTATAAAAAATACATTTAAAACCCGCATTAAGTATTGAGAGAGCGTTTCTAATGGCCTGCTTTCATTTCTTGACCCCAACAACAAAGAAGGACGAAAAATGCGATATGTTGGATAATGTAATTCAGAGATAGCTAATTCTATCTCACCTTTCAATCTGCTATAGAAAATAGAAGATTTCACATCTGCACCCAATGAACTTACTAATAAGAACTGTTTGGCACCTTGATTTTTAGCCAAGGTGGCAACCTGCAATGGATAAATAAAATCTATCTTCCGGTATACATCAAGATTTGGTGTTTTAGACTGGGTTGACCCCATACAACAAAAAACATCATCTACTTGCATATAGCTTGAATAATCAGATAAAAAATCAAAATCTAGCAGATGCTGCTGAAATTTGGGATGTTTAATAACTAAATCTCTTCTTGCTAAAACTACTACCAAATCATAGGCATCAGATTTAAGTAATTCAAACACTAAACTTCTTCCAATTAATCCGGTTGCTCCAATTACCAATGCTTTTCTTTTGTTCATTATTGTTTTTAATAATCTTTGGGACTAAATTCCCTTTTATCTTCTGTGCTTAATGTAATAGTAGCAATCATCTTTTGAGCCAATACGTTTGCTGGCGTGGGCATTACATTTGTAAATTTACCAAAACTAACTGCTTGTATAAACTTCCAAAATAAATTTCTAACTGATAAAAACTTATTTTTGTTTGCTATTGATTTTATAATTTGATTAACTCTAAAAATATAAAGATTTTCAAATTGCAGTTTTTTTACTTCCAATTCTAAAGCAGCTCTTTTACTCCATTTAGGATGATTATTCTCCGATTCTGCTTTGTGACTATTTAATAGGATGAAATTTTGAACACCTGCTTGTTTGGCAACCCTAGCAATACTTAAAGGATATTCATAATCAAACAATTCTGTATCCGAAATATTATTAGTATTTATAAAATCTGAACCGAGTAAACAAAAAACATCGTCTACTCCTTCAAAACTATCTAAATAAGCTTCAATATTTGAAAAATCAACCCTCACTACTTTCAAATGAATGTTTTTAAGCCTTTTTCCCTCATAGCGCGTTAAAACAGTTACACCTTTATACTTAATATCTGCAAGCAAAGCATCCAATAATGCACTGCCAAGTCTACCAGAAATACCAACTAAAAGCGCTTTTCTCATGGGGGTAATTAAGTTAATTTTAAGAATAATATCGGTGAACTATTGATTTTTATCATTGTTTAAGTTAGCAATTTAATTTTTTATTTGATTTTACACTAAAAAATAAATTAAATTAACAATGAAATAAAAAAATGAGTCTCCTAATTATTTTTTTAAATAATTTCGAAGCTTCAATAAATAATGCAATATGATTAATAACCACGAAATAGATTACCGTATTTTTGGTAGCGAAATGCAATGTGTAGAGGTAGAATTAGATCCTCAAGAAACGGTGATGGCAGAGCCAGGAAGTTTTATGATGATGACAGATGGCATTCAAATGAATACATTATTAGGTGATGGATCACAAGAAAATAGTGGAATTTTTGGAAAATTAATGTCTGCAGGAAAACGCCTTCTCACTGGAGAGAGCCTGTTTATGACTGCATACACAAACATGGGTGCAGGTAAAAAGACAATAACTTTTGCAGCACCTTATCCAGGTAAAATTCTTCCATTTGATTTAAGTAAACGAGGAGGACGAATTACCTGCCAAAAAGATTCTTTTTTATGCGCTGCAAAAGGAGTTAGTGTTGGTATAGAATTCCAAAGAAAGTTAGGAACAGGGCTTTTTGGTGGCGAAGGATTTATTATGCAAAAATTAGAGGGTGATGGAATGGCGTTTGTTCATGCAGGTGGGCATGTAGAAGAAAGAGACCTAGCCCCTGGTGAAATTTTAAAAGTAGATACAGGCTGTATAGTAGCCTTTACCAAAGAGATCAATTATGATATTCAGTTTGTGGGAGGAATAAAAAATACACTTTTTGGTGGTGAAGGAGTTTTCTTTGCTACCTTGCAAGGCCCTGGAACCGTTTGGATTCAATCTTTACCAATTTCAAGATTGGCTAGTCGCATTGTTGCTTATAGTGGCATGGGCCAGAGACGAGAAGAAGGCGGTATACTAGGCGGACTGGGAAACATATTTGATGGTGATGGGAATTAACTACAAAAAAATTGATGTACATGCGCATATTTTGCCACAAAATATGCCAAACTTAAAAGAAAAATATGGCTACGGTGATGATTTTATTTACCTAGACCATTTTCAGCCAGGAAAGGCAAATATGATGAAGGCAGATGGCACTTTTTTTCGTATGATAGATGAACTTTGCTGGAATCCTGACGCCATCATTGCGCATATGGATAAAAATGATGTTGAACTCATGGCACTCTCTATTGTACCCGTTTTATTCTATTATTGGGCTGAACCTGCTCATACCCTTGAATGGTCTCGATATTTCAATGATTATATTGCAAAAATTCAAGAAAATTATCCAAAACGTTTTGTTGGTTTAGCAACACTTCCTATGCAAGATATTACTTTAGCTTGCGAAGAATTAACAAGATGTAAATATGAACTCAATTTACCGGGAGTAGAAATAGGAACACATATTGAACATAGAAATTTAGACGACCCTTATTATTATCCATTTTACGAAACTGCAGAAAAGTTGGGCATGTGTCTATTTGTTCATCCATGGGACATGATGTCTCAGGAAAAAATGCCGAATTACTTTTTACCATGGTTGGTTGGAATGCCAGCTGAAACATCCTTAGCCATTTGTAGCATGATGTTTGGAGGTATTTTTGATAAATATCCAAATCTCCGGGTATTGTTTGCTCATGGAGGTGGATGTTTTCCCCAAACCCTAGGTAGAATATCGCATGCTTATCATGCAAGGCCAGATTTGTGTAATGTGCACAAGGTTTCTGAACCAAATAGTTATACAGATAAATTCTTTATAGATTCTTTGGTTCATGACGAAGAAACATTTAAATTTATACTGAATATGTTTGGCCCCGACAAAATTGCCATGGGTTCAGACTTCCCATTTCCGCTGGGTGATTTGGAACATGGAAAATTTATTACCCTAATGAAAGATTTAGATGAGTCTACCAAGGCTAAATTATTGAGAGAAACTGCAAAAAAATGGCTTGGTATCTAAGCTAAACTTAAAAATAAATAAAATGCTAAATTTTGAAGACCTAAATCTTACCAAACCATATCTAAATGCCTTACAAGATTTAGAGTTTATTCATCCCACTCCGATCCAAGCTAATACCTATTCAGTAATTATGTCGGGTGCCGATGTAATTGGTTTAGCCCAGACCGGCACAGGTAAAACCATTGCGTATTTACTGCCAGTTTTGCGTATGCTAAAATTTAGTGAGCAAAAATCGCCTAGGGTACTAGTTATAGTCCCAACCCGTGAATTGGTGGTGCAGGTTTTGGGTGAAATTGAAAAATTAAGCAAATATTCTGCCATACGTTCTGGAGGTATATATGGAGGTAGTAACATAAATCCCCAGAAAAAATTAGTTTTAGAAGGACTAGATATTCTCGTTTCAACACCCGGACGTTTGGTTGATTTGGCTATGTTAGGGATTTTAAAATTGAAGCAAGTTCAACATTTTATTATTGATGAAGTAGATGAAATGCTTGAAACTGGATTTAGGGCACAATTAACAACAGTATTAGATTTGTTGCCACCAAAAAGGCAAAATATATTCTTCTCAGCAACCATGAATAAAGAGGTGCAATTGTTAATTCAAACATTCACGAAAAATCCAACTAAAATAGAGGTAGTTCCTCATGGTACACCACTTAAAAAAATTAAGCAGACAGCCTACGCAGTACCCAATTATTATACCAAAGTAAACTTATTAATTCACCTACTAAATAATAAAAAAACTTTTTCAAAAGTCTTGGTTTTTGTGGCTAATATTAAGTTAGCAGATAGGCTTTATGGTGATACAAAAAGACTTTTTGGAGAAGATTTAAACATTATTCATTCTAAGAAAACTCAACCAATTCGTTTCGCTGCCCTATCGCAGTTTAAGGAAGGATCCAATAGAATATTAATCGCAACAGATATTGCTGCGAGAGGATTAGATATTTTAGATGTAACACATGTAATTAATTTTGACACTCCTTTGGAGGCTGGCGATTACATACATAGAATTGGAAGAACAGGAAGAGCTGGTAAAAGTGGCAAGGCCATCACCTTTTACAATGAAGCAGAAAAAGAATATTTAGATAAGATTGAAGATATGATGGCGCTGAGTATTAAGCGTGAAAAAATGCCTAAAGAGGTGATAGTATCTAAACAGTTTTTAGACGAAGAATTACCCAAAGTAATTCAGAAAAATTACCTCGAAAAGGTTCAAACTAAAGCCCTTCCTAAAGGTTTTCACGAAAAGAAAGAAAAGAATAAAAAAGTGAATTTAGGTGGGCCAAGAAAAAGAAACCCAAACAAAACTAAGCCAAGAAATAGAGCGGTAGAAAGAAATAGAGCCAGAAAAAAAAGCTAGATAAATACAGTAGATAGGCTATTTTTTGTAACAATGGTAGCATAAAAAAATAAAATAGATACGTAATTTGCAATTAATATAAACATATATGAGTAACAATATCGAACACATTGAATGTCTGATTGTAGGATCGGGCCCTGCTGGTTATACAGCAGCAATTTATGCAGCAAGAGCCGACATGAAACCTGTTATGTATGCAGGAATGCAGCCAGGTGGTCAATTAACCATAACAACAGATGTAGAAAATTACCCGGGCTATCCAGAGGGAATTATGGGACCTGAGATGATGGAATTATTCAGAAAACAAGCTGAAAGATTTGGAACAGACATCAGATATGGAATGATAACCAGCGTAGATTTTTCGGGAAAACCTCCTTATAAATTAATCGCAGATGAAACACATGAAATACATGCTGAAACTGTAATCATTGCAACCGGTGCAAGTGCCAAGTGGTTAGGAATTCCTTCTGAGGAAAAGTTGAATGGAAGAGGTGTAAGCGCCTGTGCAGTTTGTGATGGTTTCTTTTTTAGAGGTAAAGATGTTGCTATAGTTGGTGCAGGAGATACTGCGTGCGAAGAGGCAAGCTATTTAGCCAAAATTTGCAATAAGGTATACATGATAGTGAGAAGAGATGAATTTAGAGCTTCTAAAGCCATGCAAAATCGCGTTTTAGCAACACCTAATATTGAGGTATTATTTAACTCAGAAACTGATGAAATATTGGGGGAAAATAAAGTAGAGGGTGCTAGAATAAAAAATAGAGTAACTGGAGAAATGCGCCAATTAGAAATTAGCGGCTTCTTTGTTGCAATTGGTCACCAACCAAATACTAGCATATTTAAAGATTATTTAACAATGGATGAAACAGGGTATTTAATTACAATACCTGGAACAAGTAAAACCAATATTGAAGGAGTATTTGCGTGTGGAGATGCACAAGATAAAGTTTACCGTCAGGCAGTTACTGCAGCAGGAAGTGGTTGCATGGCAGCTCTAGATGCGGAAAGATATATAGCAGCAAAAGGAGACGAATCTTCCAACTAATAGCTATTTATTACATTGTTAATAAATAAATTTTAGTTTATTAAATGGTTTATGAATCTTCGAAAAAGAAGATTTATAAACCATTTTTACATGACAACAAAAAAACAAGTTGCCCCTAAAAAAATAATCAAGAAAACAGGTTCAAAAATAGTAATAGCAAAAAAATCTATCAGTAAAATAAAAAAAATATTTGTACTAGATACATCTGTTATTTTATATGATAGCATGTCTATTAAAAACTTTGCTGAGCACGATGTTGCTATTCCAATTACTGTGTTAGAAGAATTAGATAATTTCAAAAAAGGAAATGATTCTTTAAATTTTGAAGCACGTGCTTTTATTAGGTTTATTGATAAACTCTCAGGAGAGTACACCTTAACCAATTGGATTCCAATTAATGGAAGTAATAAAGGGCAATTTAAGGTGATTATGCATGAAAAGGCAAAACTAGATGCCCAGCTTATCTTTCAGGATAAAAAAGCAGATCATCGCATTCTAAACGCAGCGCTGTCCATGCAAGAACAGCATAAAAACAAACCTGTAATTTTGGTAACAAAAGATGTAAATCTCAGGTTAAAAGCTAAATCACTCGGACTATTAGCTGAAGATTATGAAACAGGTAAAATAAAAAATTTAGATGCTCTTCATACTGGTTCAGCCACTATTAGTAAAGTAAAACACTCGGTTATTGAGGAAATTTATGCCAGAGGATTTGCATCTGCCGATTTAGTTAGCAAACAGAGGTTAATTGCCAATCATTACTATATTTTAAAAAACTCCCAAAATTCTGTACTTACTTTTTATAACGCAGAAACTGACTGTTTAGAAAAAGTAAATAAACAAAGTGCATATGGTATTAAGCCAAGAAATGCGGAGCAAGCATTTGCCTTGCATGCGGTTTTAAATCCAGATATAAAATTAGTAAGTATACAAGGAGTGGCAGGAACGGGAAAAACCTTGTTAGCCCTGGCAGCTGCCCTAGAGCAAAAAGGAAATTACCGACAAATTTATTTAGCAAGACCTATTGTTCCTCTCGGAAATAGAGATATTGGATTTTTACCGGGTGATGCCAAATCTAAAATAAACCCTTATATGGAACCATTGTGGGATAATCTTAAACTTATTCAAAACCAATGGAAAGAAACAGACAAAGAATTTCAAAAAATAACTGACATGGTTAACCAAGAAAAGTTAATCGTTTCACCTTTAGCGTATATTAGAGGTAGAAGTTTATCTAATATTATGTTTATTGTAGACGAAGCTCAGAATCTTACACCGCTCGAGGTAAAAACAATCATAACAAGAGCAGGCGAAGGCAGTAAAATAGTTTTTACAGGAGACGTTTTCCAGATAGATACCCCCTATTTAGATTCACAATCTAATGGCTTATCCTATTTAATTGATAGATTAAAAGATAATCCTTTATACGCACATATTACTTTAGAAAAGGGTGAACGTTCTGCCCTAGCCAACCTTGCAAATCAATTATTATAAAGAATTAAAACGATGACCAGCGAAGAATTAAAAACTTTTAGAAAGAAATACAGCCAAAGCGAAAGGAGATTTTTAGAAGGTCCGCGCTCCCGCCAAAAAGAATTTCTCTTCACTTTTAAAGTGTTATTTGAATTTATAAGAGGATTTAGAAAACTGCACTTTTTAGGCCCCTGCATTACTGTTTTTGGAAGTGCAAGATTTAAAGAAGATCATATTTATTACAAACAGGCCAGAGAGATTGGTGCACGTTTAAGCGATTTAGGTTTTGCAGTGATGACGGGAGGTGGACCTGGTATTATGGAGGCAGCAAATAGAGGAGCTTTTGAGAATAATGGTTTAAGCATAGGCTGCAATATTGAACTACCACATGAACAAAAAGAAAATCCTTATTTGCATAAATGGGTTGATTTTCACTATTTCTTTGTAAGGAAAACTTTGTTAGTTAAATACTCCTATGGATTTGTAATTATGCCAGGTGGATGGGGAACTATGGATGAAATGTTTGAAGCATTAACCCTCATTCAAACAGGTAAAATTCAAGAATTCCCTGTAGTATTATTTGGCAAAGATTATTGGAAAAAGCTAATTGAACTCATTCACAATATGGTAACCTATAAAACGGTTTCAGAAGGAGAATTAAAAGAATACCTGCTCATAACTGATTCAATTGATGAGGCAATGGAGCATATTCAAAAACACGCCATCAATAAGTTTAAACTTAAACAAGGAAGTACATTCAGGCCTATGTCGCTATTGGGTGAACGCTAGTCTTTTTGTAATTTTATTGCCCTTAAAAAATTAGCATAAAAACCTGAACCAGGTAAAGATTTATAGTGGCAATGATTACTAATAGTGCCAGTCTCTTCGCACTTACAGGCTACAATTTTATTATTTTCTAAAAAGAATCGGCATGTTTCGCAGGCAACAGCAGAACACATTTTGTATTGAGCATCCTCTGTTAATACAAAACGAATTCCTTCTTGCTCTAAATTGAGTGCAGCAATTCTTTTCCTTCCCTGATAGGCGCAACTGGCTACTAAGAAATATCCATTACTTAATTGCTCAATTTTTAAATCTACCACCTTGGTTCCATCCCTAAAAGTCCATTCGAAAGCTTTTACCAAGGAACTTTGATGTTGATTTAATTCATAAACACCATTGTTTACTTCTCCTATAACTGTGCCAGTAGATTGTGCCAGTATTTGAGGTGAGTAACAAGGTAATAATAAAAGTAGTAAAAGTAGTTTTTTAATCATGCAAATAAATTGAATACAAATGTATCATTATCCTCCAATTAACCTAGCAATTCCATAGGCAGCAAAAGCAGCAATCGCTCCAATTAGTAAGGTTTTAATAGCACCAAAAAAGGGAGGCTGGCCAATAATTTTAGTTTTAAAATACCCAAATACTAGTAAACAGGCTGCCGTTACCATGCATGAATAAAACAAACCATCTTTGGCATTATCTGTGAATATCGGGAAATAAGCACTAAGAGGAACAATACCTCCAACAATATAGGAAATTCCTATAGTTAGAGCGCTCTCTCTGGCTCTATTAATATCTGGCTTTTCCAAACCCAATTCATAGCGCATCATAAATTGAACCCATTTGTCTTTGTTTTGGGATAGCTCATTCACAATGGCTTCGGTGGAAGATTTACTTAATCCATACTCTTCAAAAACATCTCTCACCTCCTGCTTTTCTTTTTCTGGATGCAATTCCACCTCTAAATACTCTCTTCTAAGCTCACTAGCATAATGGTCTATCTCGGTTTTGCCCGCTAAATATCCACCCAAACCCATCGCAATGCTTCCGGCTACAATTTCGGCTAATCCTGCAGTAATAATAATATCATTACCTTGGGAAGCACCTGTTAAACCTGCAGCCAGGGCAAAAGGAACAGTTAACCCATCACTCATACCAATTACTGCATCCCTAACCATTTCGCTGCCACTAAAATGTTCCTCTTCGTGTTGATGTATATTAGACATAAATACCTATGATTTAATTTTTTCGTATTTGCTAATATTAGCAATATTTATTTCATTGAGTAACTCAATAACTTTAGGCTTTTCAATTTCCTCTGCTCCCTTAAAAATATTCACCAACTCATCACTTTTTGCATCGAAAAAGACTAATAACATAACCGTGTTTGGAGAAATTTTAAACACTTTTTTTACCTGTTCCAATGCCATCATAATTTGTTTTCTTCCTTGAAAAGGATCTTTCGCAAATTGATCTAAGGCTTTTCTATGATAGATATAATAAGCATTTCTAAGCGGCCTAAAACGTTCGTTTAAAATATTATCAATTAAATTATAACGAGTTCGAATGGTACGTTCAAATGGCTTCCATCCAGCTCTTGCACTGGTTTGCTGAGCCAAATTAGCAATTTGAAAAGCTTTATTATAAAAAGTAGTTCCGCCCTCTAAAGCAAAACTATCAAAGTCTAGACCAAGCACATAATAGGCATAAAAACTCATTAAAGAAGATAAATCACCCAAATATTGACCATCTTGAAACTCCAACCTGTCTTGTTCTTGGTATTTAAAATCCCAATTTTCATCGTTAAAACTTAATAAAGTAGTATTATAATTAGATCCAAAAACGGGTCTTCTACTTTGAATAATTGCCGATGCCCGGTATTCATAAGTATTTTGATCATATCCAGTTAAAATAATCTCAATATTTAAATCAATACGTTCCTGCGTAGCAATAGGTTCATTGGTCCACTTGGTATTATTTATAAACTCTTGCAAGCGCTGTTCCAAAGACCTAAAAATAGATTTATCAGAAATTTGAACCTGTTGGTCATTTATTTTTACCCTACAATTAAATTCTTGGGCAAAACCTTTACTCAAGATTAAAAGTGACCAAACAAACAGTATTAAAAACTTATACATGCAATATTTGCTTAATTTTATTGGCAATATCAAGAGCTACATCCTGTTTTAACTTAACATCGAAAGAGGTAATCTCCCCACCCCTATCTATTATCTGAATTTGATTGGTATCAAATCCAAATCCAGCATTTTTGTTTTTCAATGAATTTAAAACGATAAAATCTAAGTTTTTTTCTTTCAACTTTTTCATTGCATTTGCTTGCTCGTCATTGGTTTCTAGCGCAAATCCAACCAGTAGTTGATGTTTTGATTTTAAGCTTCCTAATTCTTTCAAAATGTCTTTGGTTCGAACCAATTCTATTTTTAACTCATCATCGTTCTTTTTAAGCTTTTGATCACTTACTTCTATAGGAGTATAATCTGCAACAGCAGCAGCCATAATTAGAATATCTGCCATTTGATATGTATTCATTACTTCCTGATACATATCTTCTGCAGATTTAACATAGATGGTATTAATTAAATGGTGTTGAAGCTTTAATTCTGTAGGTCCAGAAATTAAGAAAACTTCTGCGCCCCAATTAGCCATCACCTTGGCTAATGCAAAACCCATCTTTCCGCTACTATGGTTGCCAATAAACCTCACCGGATCAATAGCCTCATAGGTTGGCCCAGCCGTAATAAGCACTTTTTTACCAATAAATGGTTTACCTAATTGTATTTGATTCAGAACAAAATCTACAATTTCTTCTGGCTCTGCCATTCTACCTGTCCCTATTAAACCACTAGCCAATTCTCCAGAATTTGGTGCAATGATCAAATTACCAAATGAACTAATGGTTTTTAAATTATTTTGTGTAGCAGGATGTGCAAACATGTCTAAATCCATAGCAGGTGCTACAATTACAGGGCAACGAGCAGATAAATAAGTTGCTAATAGTAGGTTATCACTATTACCACTAGCCATTTTAGACAAGGTACTAGCAGACAATGGAGCTATCACAAAATAATCAGCCCATAATCCCAACTCAACATGATTAACCCACTCGCCCATATCTCCTTCTGTAAAACTGGTATAAACTGGATTTTTGCTCAGCGTAGATAAGGTTAATGGAGTTATAAAGGACTGTGCAGAAGGCGTAAGTATCACCTTCACCTCTGCACCCGCTTTAACAAATAAGCGGGTCAGTGCAGCTGTTTTGTAGGCTGCAATGCTCCCGCTTATTCCTAGTAATATTTTTTTTCCTTCAAGCATTTGAAGGCAAATTAATGAATTAGTTCTCTTCTGCCAAACGCTTTTCTTTTTCAGGGTTACGGAAGTGAATTTTTTCTGCTAAAAACTCCTCCGTAGCAATTAAACTTGGCTTAGGTAAACGCTCGTATTGCATGCTAATTTCAATTTGCTCACGATTTTCAAAAACCTCCTCTAAGGTATCGCTATCGTTGTTAAATTCATCTAACTTTGCATGTAACTCTTCCTTTAATTGAGCTCCAATTTGGTTAGCACGCTTAGAAATAATAGCAATAGACTCATAAATGTTGTCTGTGCCTTTTTCTAACTTCCTCAAATCACGAGCAACCGTAGTTGAGGGTACATTTTGATAATTATTATTTGCCATATCTATTAAAATTTATTTACTATTAACGTTATCTACCACACAAATTCCATTATGAAAAAAAAGTTCATGATGATTCCCATTCACCATAAAATTAATTGTTTCTGTACCATCATGACCATCATTTACATCAAATATTTTGCCATCTGGCCAATCATAAACAGATTGCATGCATTTAGAAAATGATTTACCTAAAAAAGTTTCTGTTAATGGTTCAATATAAGTACCCGGCTCATAACTTTCCAAATCAGGGCTATTTCCAGCAGATTCAGCGTAAGCAGTGCGCACTGTGGCCACAGAATCTATATTCAATTTAGAATATGGGATTTTATATTCATCCTGACTTAATACAAATAAAGCTGCCAGCACCAGCAAACCAAACAAAACCCATAAAAAGTTCCTTCTACGTGCCATTAACTTTTATTCTCCAACTTCTTTAGGGCTATTTGAGATTTTAAAGCAATTTCTTTGGCCTCTTTCATGAATTTACTACCCTCTGTGTATTGTTCATTGAGTTCTTCAAAAGCTATTAAAGTATTCCTATAGCGCTCAACCTGCTTTTCTGCGATACTATTTTGTGCCAATAAATAATGTGATTTTACAATTAAAAAATCTACTTCTTCCTTTTGAGACATTTCAGGAAACTCCCTCGATATGTTCTTCAAGGTAACAATAGCACTTTTATATTCGCCCATGTTAAAATACAACTTAGCCGTTCTGTATGCCTTAAAACTCAATTTGGCGCGCAATTCATCTAAGTAAGTATTACATTCATTAATATATTTGCTCTCAGGATAGACATTGATAAAAATCCTAAAAGTTTCTATGGCTTTGTAAGTATCGGTTTGATCCAATTCAGCATCAAATGATTCCAAGTAAGCACAATAGGCATTCATATACAATGATTCTTCTGCATTTGCTCCAGATGGAAAATTCTCAAAATATGTTTTGAATTGAAAACCAGATAGGGCATACATTTTAAGACCAAAATTACATTGTGCACTATGATACAATATTTTTTCAGCAAAAGGTGTTGCACTATATGCTTCTTCTATTTGTTCATATAAGGTTATAGCTCTAACAAAATCCTTCTTTTTGTAATAAGCATCAGCCATCTCCAGCTTCACTTTGTTGTCTGGATTTTTTAACGCTTTTTGATACTTATTTGAACAGGCAGATAAGAATAGCGAAAACAGGATAATATGTAAAACAAAATACCTCATTGATAGGATACTGCAAACATACACTTTTTTTTCTCTCAATTTGAATTATTTTTACAAAGTTTGAAGCTTAAAAAACCACATATCATCCTAATAATCTGTTTATTATTGAAACTGAGCAATATTTTGGCTCAAACAGATACTGCTATTCAATTACACGTGTGGCTGGTTAACCCCGATTCTACAGCGATCAAACCCATTCCGAAGTTACATCCAGACTCTATTATTTCCTACGCCTATTATTTTATGGGAGACAAATACAAAAGAGGAGGTTCAAGCACAAAAGGCTTTGATTGTAGCGGATATACCATGACAGTATACCGTAAGTTTAACATAAAATTACCACATACCTCTGCTGGTCAAAGCCATATTGGAGTTGAAATTAATAAAAAACTAATCTCAAAAGGAGATTTGGTTTTTTTTAGGGGCAGAAATAGCAGAAGACGTGGCATTGGTCATGTCGGAATTGTAATTTCTAAAAAAGGAGAAGCGGTTCAGTTTATTCACTCTAGCACCAGTCATGGAGTTAGAATTGACCGATTAGATTCAGAATATTACAGAAAAAGATTTATAAAAGCTACTAGAGTGCTACCTTTACAATAAAATAGCTACCTTTCAATATATTTGTGCAAAAGGTAAATTAACTTAAAATCACATGAGTATCAGAAAACCATTTAACCTACAAAAGTGGATTGATGAAAATCGCCACCTGCTACAGCCTCCTGTTGCCAACAAAAATCTATATCCAGAAGGCAGCGATTATATTGTAATGATAGTTGGCGGACCAAATGCCAGAAAAGACTACCATTACAATGAAACGGAAGAATTATTTTACCAATTAGAAGGTAATATAACAGTGAATATTCAAGAAGAAGGTAAGGCTGTACCCATTCATTTAGGTCCTGGCGACATGTTTTTATGCCCACCAAAAGTACCACATTCTCCAGCTAGAACAGCCGGTTCTATAGGTTTAGTTATTGAACGAGTAAGAAAAGGATCTAACTATCAAGATGGCTTGATGTGGTTTTGCGAAAAATGTAACCACAAACTCCATGAGACTTATTTTTTGCAAAACAATATTGAAACAGATTTTCAACCAAGATTTAAAGAATATTATTCCTCGGAAGATTTAAGAACCTGTAAACAATGTGGTCATATGATGGATACTGACCCAAGATTTTTGTAATAAAAAAAGTTAAAAAATAATAGGTAATTAGACTACAATTAACAATTTCTTTACCTTAAAAGTTGATTATTACAACTGTAATTATTGCACATATCGCTTAGTTTTGGTAGAATGATTAAAGAAAGAAAAGGTTATTTATTTAAAGATAGAGAAATTAGCTGGTTAAACTTTAATGGAAGGGTTTTACAAGAAGCCGAAAACCCAGATAACCCGCTCATGGAACGCATTAAATTCTTAGCCATTTTCTCCTCTAATTTAGATGAGTTCTTTAGAGTACGAGTAGCTCAAATAAGACGTTTACAAAAGGTAAATGGTAAAAAAGCAATATCAGAATTTCAATCATCTCCAGATGAAATATTGTCTGAAATTCAGAGGACGGTTTTAATTTTACAAGATAAGTTTACTGATATTTATGAGAACAAGGTTTTACCTCAATTAAATAAAGAAAAAATATTTTTAATTGAAGAAAATCAAGTTTCTGAGAGCGAGGCAGCATTGGTTCAACAATACTTTAAAGCCAATATTATTAATCAGTTATTTCCTGTAATTATTGATGATTTAAAACACATTCCACACCTAAGAGATCGAAGTATTTATTTAGCAGTTCGAATGAAAAAAAGTTTGAGTTTTATGGAACCCAAACATGCCATTATTGAGATTCCAACAGGAATTATTAACCGCTTTTACACGCTACCCATGAGCGAGGAAGGCGCGCATATTATTCTCCTAGAAAACATCATTCGCCTCAATTTTAAAAGAATCTTCTCCATTTTTGATTATCAAGAATTTGAATCATACATCATTAAAATTACACGAGATGCTGAGTATGAAATTACAAAAGATGAAAATGATTATCAAGTTAATTTTTTAGATAAAATACAAAAGAGTCTCAAACAAAGATCCAAGGGAATTCCGACTAGATTTGTTTATGATGAAACCATGCCAAAAGATATGTTATCTTTAATCACCCAAAAATTAGAACTAAAGAATGTAAATCTAATTCCGGGTGGTAGGTATCATAATTTTAAAGACTTCATGGATTTCCCAAGGGTTGGTAAGCCAGAAAACTATTTTAAAGCATTGGTTCAATTACCAGTAAGTTTTTTAGACAACAGCCAAACGATGTTTGAGGCAATATCTAAAAAAGATGTATTGCTTCATCAACCCTATCAAAGTTTTGATTACCTGATAAGACTATTAAGAGAATCGGCCATTGATCCTAAGGTTTCTACTATCATGATTACCTTATATCGAGTAGCCAAACATAGCAATGTGGTTAACGCCCTCATTAATGCAGTTAAGAATGGAAAAAAAGTAATCGTTCTAATGGAACTCCAAGCCAGATTTGATGAGGAATCAAATATTTATTGGACCAATCAATTACAAGAGGCAGGTGCATTGGTACACTTCGGGAAACCAGGTCAGAAAGTGCATGCCAAAATGTGCTTAATTTACCGAAAAGAAGATAAGGAACTAGTTAAATATGCTCACCTTTCTACCGGAAACTATAATGGTGTTACAGCAAAAATGTATAGCGACTTTTGCTTATTTACCAAAGACAAAAGAATTACGGAAGAACTTGATGCCTTAGCTGATTTACTTTTTGTAAACCTAAAAAGAGGTGGATACAAACATTTATTAGTTGCTCCAGATTATATGAAAAAACAGCTCATTCAATTCATAGACCAGGAAACTAAAAATGCAAAGGATGGAAAACCAGCATTTATAAAAGCTAAAATGAACTCTTTGGTTGATACAGATATTATTCAAAAGTTATATGAAGCCAGCAATGCAGGAGTAAATATTCAGTTAATTGTGCGTGGAATTTGTTGTCTTGTTCCAAATGTTCCAGGAAGTAGTCAAAATATTGAGGTTAAAAGTATCATTGATCGTTTTTTAGAGCATGCCCGTCTCTTTATTTTTTGTAATAATTCAAACGAAAAATTTTATTTATCATCAGCAGATTGGATGACGAGGAACCTAGTTAATAGAATTGAATGTGCCTTTCCCATATATGACAAAGAAAACCAAAAGAAAATTACAGACATTTTCAATCTGCAATGGAATGATTCAAAAAAAGCCAGAAAAATAGACGGATTAAGTGATTTAAATTATTGTAATACATCCCATCAAATAGGCGCATTAAGTGCCCAAGAAAACACTTTTGATTACTTAAAAAATAAAGAATAAACTACCTATGCAGGTATGATATGTTCGTTCTCTACTGTATAAAAAGGAACAATAATAGACTGCCTTTTACCTAAATAATCTTTATACGTCTGAGAAAAATTTTTACGTTCAGTAATACATGTATCAAAGTTTCCATTCAATCCCATTAAAAGCTCACTAGATTCTCTCACTGCAAATCCACCACTTGATTGAGCTGTCAAATAATCTACAAATTGATGGGTAATTAAATATTGGTTGAATAATGGATTTGATGCCCTGCCAATCAAAATTCTCAGACCACATATTTCGGCCAAACTAACATCTAATACATCATCAAATACATAACAAACCTCATTTGGCTTAATCCCTTTCAATGCGCAAAAATGAGCTAAAGCGATGGTTTTATCTGCCACTTTAAAATAACAGGCATCTACATGTTCGCGTTCAGAAAAATAAAAAGCCATTTCATTTTTCTCTCCAGAAATAATAGCAGTATGAGGCAAGCTGCCGTATTTTAAGAAATAGCTAAAACGAAGCATGTTGGTTCCCATACTATCTATTTCATTAAAATTACTGCTCTTATTTTCATTTTTTACACCATTGTTAAAAACACCATCCCAATCAAAGACAAATGCTTTAATATGTGTAAGCTTGCGATCAATCTCTGAAATTGGTGTAATAAACTTTGCACCTAATTGTGTAAAAATAGCTTCGAGTTCTTGTATTGAATGTGCCATAAATTAATTTGTGCTTTAACTAAAATAGGTCGTACTAAACATAGCACGACCTATTTATAATATATCAAAATTGGAATTAAGATTCTAAATCTTGAATGTCTATCATTCCAATTGGTTTACCATTATCAACTACCAATATGGTATCAACCTTGGTTGCCTTAAATACAGTAGCGGCGTCGTTTAACAATGCATTTGCATCAATGGAGATGGCATTATTATAGGTAAAATCTCCCATTTTCTGGCTTAAAACATCTCTACCTTCTGATTGAATTTTTCTTCTTAAATCTCCATCTGTAAACACACCTTTTAAGCTACCATCTTGATTTACCACCGTAATAGCACCAAATCCAAATTCTGTCATTTTAACAATGGCATCAGCCAAATTTGTATCTGCACTTATAATTGGATTAACAGAATTAATCGCTTCTTTTACCCTAACAGTCATTAAACGCGTATCTCTGATAAATTGATCTGTACCTACTGTTGTGAAATGGTTTTCAGTCAATTGTTTCATTATTTTTAGAGGCACTGTAATGGTATGAACACCCAGATTTAAAGCATTTCTAACATGTTCTAATGTTCTTACAGAAGAAAACATCACTTTGGTATCGTAACCATAATGATCTACAGCATCCACAATTTGAGAAACTAAATCTAGGGCATCATGTCCCTGATCTTGCAACCTACCCACAAGCGGACAAACATAAGTAGCACCTGCTTGCATGGCCATATAAGCTTGCTGTAAAGTATAAACCAAGTGTACATTTACCAATAAACCTTCGTTGCGCAATAATTTACAAGCGCGAACACCTTCTAAAGAAACTGGTATTTTAAACACTGTTTTTTTAGGATCTAGCCCTAATGCTAATTGTCTTTGAGCTTCTTTTAAAACATCTTCTGCTGTATCGCCCAAAGCTTCTATTTGCAGAACAGGCACCATTTTAGATAGCTTTACAATCATGCCATCAATATCGGTAATACCCTCGCGCTGCATAAAAGTTGGCGTAGTGGTTAATCCGTTTAAAAAGCCTAATTTAAAGCCTTCTTCAATTTCTTTCAGGTTTGCTGAATCTAAGTATAATTCCATTTTTATTAATTAGTCAATTGTGTGTAATGCGGACGAAAATAAGGATTTAGTCTAAAATATTCAAAACAAGACTCATTTTATCAAAGACCAAAATTAAAACTCATACCTAGTTTTAAGCCATTTGGTTGTAACAGTCTAAAAGTATTTTTCTGAATGGAGGAAAACTCTAATGCCTTAGTTGACACCAAACTCCCATCAATTATTACAGCATCTTCAGTAAATGCATGGGTGGGCGTATTTAAACCAATTGCGATTCCAAGATCAAAAGCAAAATTGCTTCCATTCCTAAATAGAATGACCCGCTGAAATCCGGGAATGATCACATAGGCTGGAGATAAGTCTACACCTGTATTAATGGTATGATTATTCAATTGGTGAATTACTTCAATATCTAACTTTAAATTTTCACCACCCGAAGCCCTGCTAAATCCTAAAGTAGGACGCCATTTTTTATTTGAACCTGCATTAAAAACTGCTGTAAAACCAGATTTAAATCCATAAGCTCCTAAACCTACATTCAGTTCTCCTAACACATTGTCATTTAACATCATTCCAACACCTAATCCAATTAGGCCATATTTATAATGCATACCTGAACCAATACTAATAAAAGTATTGCGTTTTTTCAAATCATTGCTTTCTGCATAACGGGGCCTTTCATATTGCGCCATACTTTCATGGGTTGATCCAACAAACAATAGTATTGCTAGAAAAACTCTTACTGATTTTATCATCGTTGCTTTCATTTAATTATTTATTTTCCTATTCCAAATTGATAAACCAAATTAATCATGATACCAGAAGGTGAAACAATTTGATGCACCCTAGCTTGTTGGTTGGAGAATGTTATATCTTCCTTCGGAATAAATTGATTATAAAATGTGATGCCATCTACAGCAAGCGATACAGCAGGTTCATTCATTGCAAAAGAATATCCCATTTCTAAAACAAAGCGATTACCCCTTTTACTCATCCACTGCCTTTGCACACCCACGTGCAATACATTTACATCATTATAATTTAAGCCTTGATCATAATCCATCGGAGTGGTACCCCCTTTGTAGGTTATTTGTGAATTTACACGCACATTCTTTGCACCATAATTTCTGGTAATACCAATGGATGGAAACCAATTTCTTTTAAATGAAGGACCAGTGATAGATATTCCTGCTTTAGACCCCCAACCACCAACACCAAGATTTAACTCAATGAGTGTTTTTGGAAATACTTTAACACCCATAGAGGCTCCAATTAATCCATATTTACCAAAAACTCCAGTTCCTAAACCCAAATAAACCGGATGTTTTAGTTTACCACTTTGTGAAAATTGCTCATTCGTTTGGGCGTAGTTGGTAAGATATAAAAAACATAACAAGATAGTGATTTTCCCTTTCATGTCTTTCAGTTAAATTAGTTCCTGTATTTTACCTCTAGTTGATGAATTTCAATTAATGGTTTTAAAAACTCTTCCAAATCATATACACATAGTTGAGAGGCAGCATCACACAAAGCTTTAGCAGGATCTGGATGAGTTTCAATAAAAATACCGTCTACTCCAGCTGCCACTCCTGCCCTACTCAATACTGGCAAAAACTCGCGCATTCCACCATTTGGATCAGCACTTGGAATACCATATTTACGTACACAATGTGTCACATCAAAAACTACTGGATAGCCAATATTTCTGAGGTGATAAAAGCTTCTTGGGTCTACAATTAAATCGTTGTAACCAAAGGTATAACCTCGCTCGGTTAAAATAATTTGGTCATTGCCACTCTCTACACATTTAGCTGCCGGATGTTTCATATTATCAGGTGCCAAAAACTGACCATGTTTAATATTTACTACCTTGCCAGTTTTTGCTGCAGCTACCAGTAAAGTGCTTTGCATACACAAATAAGCTGGAATTTGAATCACATCTACCACCTCTCCGGCTGCAGTAGCTTGCTCTGGATAATGCACATCAGTGATAATAGGAAAACCAAATTGATCCCTTATCTTAGATAATAAAGCAAGTCCTTTCTCTAGCCCCGGACCATCATAATACTTTAATGAACTGCGATTATCTTTTTGAAAGGAAGACTTGTAAATCAACTTAATATTTAAACGTTCAGAAACCTCTTTCAATTTTTCTGCAGTCTTCATCATGGTCATTTCATCTTCAATAACGCAAGGACCAGAGATGAGAAATAATTCATCTGAACCACATTCAATATCTCCAACTTTTACAATTTTTGTCATTTTATTTTGTATTACATTCTTCTAAATAATCCTTCAATTCTTTCAATAGTCATTTTTTCTTGCCAATCTGAACCCAATGCGTGATTCCACATATGAGGCAAATTATAAGCTACTTGTGCCATGGCTGTTATTGTTTCATCACTCCAATGAGCACTCAAATTTTGAGGTAATGTTATTTGATGTTTACTCAACATAGTCTTAAATTCTGCAACCCCTTCTGGGTAAAAATCAGATAAATGCTGGAAGGCTAAACAATTGGCATAGCAATGTTTTTCGCCTAATATTTTCCCTAATCCATAACTTAAGGCATGACAAACACCAACCTCTGAATAGGTTAAACTAAGACCACCCATTAAGGAAGCAACCATTAGTTTATCATCATTTTCTGGATTTTGACCAGCTTGATCACCTAAGTAAATGTCTCTACATAGCTTTAATGATTGCTCGCCATAAGCCATACTATATGCATTATTTAAAATCCCATCTCGGCTTTCAATACAATGAATAAAAGTATCCATTCCGGTATAAAACCATTTATCAACCGGAACAGTTGCCGTTAATTCAGAATCTAAAATCACTTGATCAAAGATGGTCCATTCACACTTTAACCCAAGCTTTTTTACCGGACCTGTTAATACCGCTGTCATGCTGCACTCAGCACCAGTTCCAGAAATGGTAGGCACTCCCACATGATACACTCCCGGATTTTTAATTAGGTTCAGCCCTTGGTATTGCTCAGATTTACCCTCATTGCAAAGCATTAAAGATAAAGCTTTAGCAATATCCATAATGCTACCCCCACCAATTCCAATTACTCCAGCAGGCAATCCTTTTGTTGATAAAATTTCATCTCTTAAGGTGTCTATTTGCTCTGTGCTTGGTTCATGTGGATCAACGTCAATAAAATAGATAAGATCTTCTGCTTGTTCTTGCAAGCTATTCTCAAGTTCTTTGCCTTTAAAGTATTGATCTATTATATAAACAAAATATTTTTGGTTCAGCCCGCGCTTAGGTGCAATAATTTCTGCCAATTGCTTAAAACTACCCCTACCAAAAACAGTTTTTTCTATTGATTTAAAATTCTTATGTATCATTATTCTTAGGCGGTTTGAACCAAAACTTCTTTGATAGACGCACTCATTTTTGAAAGTAAGTTATCCAATTCTTCATCGGTCCAAGATGCTTTAATACCAAAAGAAATTAAGCGACCAATGGTTTCCTGCGTTTTTGGCAAGTGTAAATTTTGGTAATCTTGCGGCGCACCCAGCAATTGAATATTGGTTTTAGCAGCTACTTTACCTTCTTTAATATGCTCCCACTGGTTAATAAAATGGTACATATTGGTATACCAATAATTAAAACCAGCAATGCCGTTGGCATTAAAAGAATCAACCACTTTTTGAGCCAATTCTGTGTTTGGCAACATCATATTTAAAAAGGTGGCCGAGTCGCCATTAGGATCAGGGATAGTAGCAAAAGTAACTCCAGTTATTTTGCCCAATTCTTGCATCATTTTAGATTTAATTCGATTGTTATTTTCTCTAATCATGGGCACTCTTCTGGTTTGAACCAAACCAATGGCAGCGTGCAATTCTGAAATTCTGTAATTAAAACCTAAAACTGGATGCGTTTCCATACCACGGTTATTACCCAAATGACTATGTCCATGGTCTGAATAATTATCGGCTAATTTATATGCTTCTTCGCTATTAGTAACAAAAACACCACCTTCACCGGCAGTAGCAATTTTAAAGAAATCAAAACTATAACACCCAGTAGCACCAAACAAACCTGTTGAAGTCCCTTTAAAACTAGCTGCCATGGCCTGCCCAGCATCTTCAACCAATACTAAATTATGTTCTTTAATTACTGCCATTATCTCATCCATTTGGGCCATTTGACCGCACATGTGAACCAACAAGACTGCTTTGGTTTTTGGAGTTATCGCTTTTTTAATACCTTCCGCACTTAGACACAATGTTTCATCAATTTCTGCAAATACTGGCAAGGCGCCGGCGAAAATAACAGCCTCAACACTAGCTATATAGGTAAATGGTGGAACAATCACTTCATCTCCAGCGCCAATTCCAGCTGCTGCTAAAGCACAAGAAACAGCAGTACTTCCGCTCGAAACAGCATGCGCATGTTTTGCTCCTACTAATTTGGCAACCTCGGCTTCAAATTCTTTGGCTTTCCAAATTCCATTTCTTTGGGCATCGTGGTTAAACCTAAAAAATACTCCAGTTTCTAATACATCGTTAATTTCTTTGCGCTCTTCTGCGCCATAATATTCAGTTCCTGCCATGATAATTAATTTTAAAACTGCAAAAATATCATTTATTTATAAAAATAACCTTTAAAACATGTGTAATTGTTTGAACAATAAAAACGCAATTATCAAATATAATGTACTTTAATTGATACTTTTACTTGAAATTGAATTTAAATAATTTATAAGTGAATCTCGTTTTAGGCTTATTTTTTCACTCTTCCCTTCCGTTCTCTTACTAAATCCAAATTGGTATTGCTTATCATAATGCTTTAATACCAAAGTTGCCCAAGCCATCATATCTCCTGAATGCAAAGATTCAATGGCCTGCCTATTTAATAAGTCTCCCATTCTCTTTTTAAGTTTAAGAGTAGTTTCTATTAAGGTTTCAACCCCAAATGTGCCATATTCTTCAACGATATGAGCCAATCTATCTTCGAAGGTATAATCTAAAAAATATACAAAACCATTTCTAATGCCAAGATAAATGCCAGGTGGCACTTGCAATTTTCCTATTAACCTACTTTCATCTTCTACCCATATTGGTTTTTCAAAATTAAATTGGAAGCAATGTGCATGAATATTATTTTCAAATTGCTCTTGCGTAGGCTGTTGTGGCAAACCTAAAGCCCCAAATGCAGAACCTTTATGACTTGCCAATTGCTCTATATCAATAACTTGAGCACCAGCCGATTCTAACTCTTTTAACACTTCAGTTTTTCCACAACCTGTGAATCCTCCCAAAACATGTAAATGAAGCTTACTATTTAAAAAATCAAGCACAACTGTTCGGTAAGTTTTATATCCACCGGAAATAACAGTCACATCAAAACCAGCTGAACTTAGTAAATTAGCCATAATTCTGCTTCTTAAACCTCCTCGCCAGCAATGAATAAAAATTTTTTGTCCTTCAAAGTGCTTGTAAGCATGGGTTAAATAAGACCTAAACTTTGGTCCCACTAACTCATACCCCAATAAAACAGCCTCCTTATGCCCTTTTTGTTTGTAACAAGTTCCAACTAATTTTCTTTCTTCATTATTCAAAATTGGAAATGAAATAGCTCCAGGAATATGCCCTTGATTAAATTCACCTTCGCTTCTTACATCTAGAAGTAATGGCTTTTCTGGCAAATTTAAATAGACTTCGATATGAGATATTTTTAACATAATTTTTCATTAAACTAAATTTCTCCGAAAAATACGTGAAATTTGCCAACGTATATGGAAGAAAAAGTCCTCATAATAGATTTTGGGTCGCAATATACCCAATTAATCGCCCGCAGATTACGTGAATTAAATGTTTATTCAGAAATTCACCCTTGTACGCATATTCCAGATTTGGATGTGCACACCAAAGCCGTTATTTTAAGCGGTAGCCCATACTCAGTAAACGACGGCATATTACCTGATGTAGACCTAAGTAAATACCGTGGAAAACTTCCACTGTTGGGTGTTTGTTATGGCGCCCAATTATTGGCAAAACAAAATGGAGGGTATGTAGTGCCAAGCAAAATTAGAGAATATGGTAGGGCTAATTTAAAAGCAGTTCATTCCTCTCCACTCCTTGCAGATATTCCTTTGGATAGCCAAGTTTGGATGAGCCATGGGGATACCATACAAGACATTCCAGAAAATTTTGAAATCATTGCAAGCACAGAAAGCGTAAAAGTGGCTGCCTTCAAAATTAACGAAGAAGATACTTATGCAATTCAATTTCATCCTGAAGTTACCCATAGTATCGATGGTAAAACACTTTTACATAATTTTATCTCAAAGGTTGCAGGCCTTCAACAAAACTGGACTCCAGCTCATTTTATAGAGAACACCACGGCAGATTTAAAGCAAAAATTGGGTTCAGATAAGGTTATTTTAGGTTTATCTGGTGGCGTAGATTCATCTGTGGCTGCCATGTTATTAAAAGAGGCCATTGGATCAAACCTAACAGGTATTTTTATTGATAATGGATTATTAAGAAAAGACGAATTCACTCAAGTATTGCATGCCTACAAAAACATGGGAATTCATGTGATTGGAGTAGATGCGCGTAAAAAATTTATTGATGCATTAGCAGGCATTAGTGACCCAGAACAAAAACGTAAAACCATTGGTAGGGTTTTTATAGAGGTGTTTGATGAAGAAGCAAATAAAATCGAGAACACGCAATGGTTGGCACAAGGAACTATTTATCCTGATGTAATAGAAAGCGTGAGTGTAAAAGGTCCATCTGCAACTATTAAATCTCATCATAATGTGGGTGGATTACCAGAAACGATGAAGTTAAAAATAGTTGAGCCACTAAGAATGTTATTCAAAGATGAGGTCAGAAATGTAGGCACTGCATTGGGAATGGAGCGTATTATTTTGGATAGACACCCATTTCCAGGACCGGGCTTAGCCATCAGAATTTTAGGAGAAATAACTGAAGAAAAGATTCGTATTTTGCAGGAAGCAGACCATATTTTCATTTCAGAATTAAAAGATAAAGGCCAATATTTAAATGTTTGGCAGGCGGGAGCCATCTTCCTTCCCATTCAATCTGTGGGTGTAATGGGAGATGAAAGAACCTATGAAAATGTAATTTGTTTGCGTGCAGTAACTTCAGTAGATGGGATGACAGCAGATTTCTGCCACCTTCCTCACGACTTTTTAGGAATGGTAGCTAATAGAATAATTAATGAAGTAAAAGGAATTAATCGGGTTGTTTATGATATTAGTTCTAAACCACCTGCAACCATTGAATGGGAATAAAATGGTTGTAAGGCAAGGATTATTGTTTGTAATTTTTAATTTACTTTTTTGTTTGGCTCAGGCCCAAACTGAAGAGAAAGTTATGAATACAGATAGTGTGCAACAAGATTTGCATATTGCGCTCATCATGCCTTTCTGTAGTGCAGATATATTAGAAAATCCAAAACATAAAAATGCAGCTATTAGCCTTGCCTGCAGAAGCTATTATGAAGGATTTTTACTTGCCTTAGATTCTTTTAAAACAGTTGAAAAAGGTATTTCTATTGAAGTTTTAGATACCAAAAGGGATAGCCTCACTTTTGCCAAAATATTAAACAAAAAAGAAGTTTTACAAGCAGATTTAATCATTGGCCCCGTATTAAAAGAAGGCAATGAAATGATGCTAGATTATTGTAAAAGAAATAAAAAGTATCACATATCTCCCTTTTTAACTTTAACTAAAAGTACCATTAATAATCCTTATTTAATTTCTGTATATCCAGACTTAAGTTATTATGCAGATTTTGTTTTAGAAAATATAAAGCAAAATAATGTAGGAGGTGCCAATGTATATGTTGCATATGGTAAAGAAACCAACGACAAAGTTATCAATTCAAGAATTAGTGTGATTAAAAGTAGGTATCCAGAATTACAGATTAAACAATTGGATATCAGCAAAATAAATGAAATTTCGAAAGTATATAACCCGCAAAAGAATAACTATTTTATCATAGCAAGTGAAAACGAATATGCAGTAGGAACTGCATTGCGCAGTTTAAGTGACACTTTAAATTTCACCAATCTTAAGGTCTTTGGATTCAGAAAATGGCTAGAATTTAAATCACCCAATATTCATTTATTAGAACAACTAAATGTACAATTAATCTCGCCCTTTTTCTTTGACTACTCTGATGATAGAAACAAAAAATTTGTTATTCATTATAGAGAAAAATACTACACAGAACCAGAAGAATATGCCATTGCAGGTTATGAACAAGGATTATTTTTTATTCAATCACTACTCTCGAATCCAGGTAATATGAAGGAAATTATTAATCAGAAATGGGTTCAACCACTCAGTAATAGGTATCAAATAAGACAAAAAGACAATTCAAAAAGCCTTCAAAACGACCAATTAAATGTTTTATATTTTCAAGATGGAAAATTAAAACGTATCTATTAAAGAATTGAGCGAAACAAAATAAATAAGGCTCCAGAAACAATAATGGAGACAGGTAAAGTAAGTAACCAGGCGATGGCAATATTTTTAATTGTTTTGGTCTGCAAATTTTTAATCCCTTTACTTGCTACCATGGAACCTGCAATACCTGATGATAGCACGTGCGTAGTACTCACAGGTAAACCTAACCAGGTTGAAATTCCAATGGTAGATGCTGCAACCAATTCTGCACTGGCACCTTGCGCATAAGTTAGATGCTGTTTGCCAATTTTTTCCCCAATGGTAATAACTATTCGCTTCCATCCTACCATAGTTCCAAAACCTAAACTCAGCGAGATCATTAAAATCACCCAGACTGGAGCATATTCTGTAATACTTTTAAGTTCGTCAACGGAACTTTTAAGCTTTTGCTTATTAGCCAAACTCAAATTTAAATTTTTACTTTTTAGTAATAATTTAACCTCCTTACCCAGCAAAACCATGTCTTTTCTTACACTTGCTTTTTGATGATTTGATAGATCAGCTAAAACAACTCCAGTATTCAACAAAGAATCAAAATGCCCGATATAAGTATTCGTTTTTTCTAGATTCAGAATTTCATCTTTTGATAATTCCTTCGCGTCAATTTTAGATACAATCAGGGTAATTTCTTTTACTTGATCGCGAACATCTGAAGTATTTTTGGATAGATTTAAAGTAAAATAACCAGGAACAATAGCAATTAAAATGAGCATGACCAATCCGACCCCCTTTTGTCCATCATTAGATCCATGAGAAAAACTCACTCCTGTGCAGGTTAGCAGTAATAACAGTCTGATCCAAAATGGAGGAGGTGCATTGGTGGCAGGTTCTTTAAAAATTAGTCTCCTTTTAACAACCTGGCGCAGCACATACATCAGAAAAATAGCAAAACTAAATCCTATAAGTGGAGATAATATCAAGGATAAACCAATATCGCCAGCTTTAGCCCAATTAACATAATTAAATCCATTGTCTGTTGACACAAACGCAAAACCCAAACCAACTCCAATAATAGAACCAATTAATGTGTGTGAACTAGAACAGGGCAATCCTAAATACCAAGTACCTAAATTCCAAGCAATGGCAGTAATTAATAAAGATAAAATAAGTGCAATATTGTGATAGATATTGGTGTCGAGCAATAACTCTGTGGGTAGTAAATTAGTAATACCCATGGCTACAGCTATTCCACCTGCAAAAACTCCAATCGCATTCCAAATACCGCTCCAAATTACGGCTGCCCATGGCTTTAGCGAGTTGGTATAAATTACCGTTGCAACTGCATTGGCAGCATCATGAAATCCATTGATAAATTCAAATGCAATGGCGGCAAATAAACAAACCAACAGAAGAATGGTGAGTGAAGTATCTAGTCCAAACATAATTATTTTACAATATTAGGAAGTCTTCCTAAGGTTCAATATTATGGAATTGTGAAATAATTGTTAGCAAAGGTCTTACCTTTTATCAAAAAAAATCAGGTTGTATGAGTTAATGTATTTACTTTCGCCACATTAATTTTTTTAAAACAATGAAAAAACTGCTTTACACAATGTTGGCACTCCTAATTATAAGCACTGGAGTAAAAGCCGACGAAGGAATGTGGATTCCACTTTTACTAAAAAAGTACAATTATGAAGAGATGAAGGCCAAAGGTTTAAAACTTACTGCCGAACAATTGTACGATGTAAATAATAGCTCCATGAAAGACGCTATTGTATGGTTTAACGGTGGATGTACCGGTGAAATCATTTCAAATAAAGGCTTAGTTTTAACTAACCACCACTGCGGTTATGGTGCCATTGCTGAAAAATCAACACCTCAAGATAATATTTTAGACAATGGATTTTGGGCTAAAAACAATGGCGAAGAAAAGCCAATTCAAGGAATGTGGGTTTCTATTGTTCAAAAAATTGAAGATGTAAGTGATAAAATCATACCAGAGTTAAAAGGGTTAAGCGAAAAAGATAGGGCTGCAAAACTTCAAGTACTCAGCAAACAAATCATTGATGAAGCTAAAAAAGGGAACAAATTAGAAGTGCAACTTAGAGAAATGTTTAAAGGTAATGCCTACTATTTATTTACATTTCAACGCTTTACAGATATCCGTTTAGTTGGAACACCACCGCAATCTGTAGGAAAATTTGGAGGAGATGCAGATAATTGGATGTGGCCAAGACATACTGGAGATTTTAGCATGTTTCGCATTTATGCAAATAAAAATAACGAAGCAGCTGGATACGCACCAGATAATGTTCCCTATGTACCAAAACATTCTTTACCCGTAAATACAAAAGGTGTTAAAGAAGGAGATTTTGCAATGGTTTATGGATTTCCTGGAAGAACAAATAGGTATGAATTTTCTCAAGGTATCGAATTAGCTGTTGAAAAAATAAACCCAACCATTGTTAATTTGAGAGATATCCGCTTAAAAGCTTGGAAAGAAGTAATGGATAAGAATGAGGGAGATCGATTAAAATTATCTGCAAACTATGCTCAAATTGCGAATTATTGGAAATATTTTATTGGTCAAACTGAACAATTAAAGAGACTGAAAGTATACGAATTTAAAAAAGAGAATGAGGCTAAATTTAATGAATTTGCTAAAGGAAAAGCAGAGTACGAAAATGTATTAGCTAACGTTGAAAAAGCATATCAAGCCTATAAACCTTATGCACTTCAAAGAACTTATTTATCAGAAGGCATTTTAGGCGTATCTATGAATGCCAAAGCCAGCTCATTAATGGCTTATGCCAATAATATTAATAAAGATACTGCTGCTGCAAACAAAGCACTTAAGAGCGCAATGAGTGGTAATCAAGATTTTTACGGTGCATTTTTCCCAAGCGCAGATGAGAAAATTTTAGCTCAAATCTTAGAGATGTATTTTAACAATATTCCTAGTGATCAACATCCTAGTTATATGGCTACGATTTTAAAAAGTAAAGGAAAAACAAATACAGAGAAATTTAGCAGTTTTGCAAAAATGGTCTATGCTAAAAGTATGTTTTCAAGCATAGAAAAATTAGATGCCTTTGCTAAAGCACCAAGCTATAAAAAGCTGATGGCTGACCCATGTTTTGCCATGGTAAATGCATTCTACAACCATTATTTAAATAATTACAAGGAAAAAGTAGATGCATTTAACGATGCAATGGGTCCTGAGGGAAGAAATTATATTAAAGGATTAATGGAAATGAATCCTAATAAAACCTTTTACCCAGATGCGAACTCATCTTTGCGTTTAACCTATGGCAGTGTGCAGTCTTATGAGCCAAAAGATGCAGTGAAATTTGACTACCTTACTACTATGGATGGTATTATGGAAAAATACAATCCAGCAGATTTTGAATTTAATGCCCCACAAAAATTGTTGGATTTGTACCAGGCAAAAGATTTTGGTAATTATAAAAATGCTGATGGTAAAATGCCTGTGGCCTTTATTACCAATAACGATATCACTGGTGGAAACTCGGGAAGCCCAGTAATTGATGGAAATGGATACTTAATAGGATTGGCATTTGATGGAAATTGGGAAGCCATGAGCGGAGATATTGTATTTGATGCTAAATACAAAAGAACTATCAACGTAGATATCCGTTATGTGCTTTTCTTAATTGACAAATTAGGTGGAGCACCGCATATTGTGAATGAAATGAATTTAATAAAATAAAACAATTCGATTAGAATAAAAAAGCCCGATGATAATTATTCATCGGGCTTTTTTAATTCTTATTGTTCGTATCTAGAAGTTTAACTGTGCTTGAATTCTCATTAATTGACCAATCTGACGATTATTTTGTAATGCAAAATCTTCAAACCTACGGTTAGAAAAGGTATACATAACAACCAATTCAAAATTCTTATTTGGCTGCCACTCTGTTCCAATTTCAAGTTCCTTTACATCATAACTTCTGGCATCTTTTTCGTGTTTTTTACCACCTTGATAATATTGTACCCTAGAAAAAGGTATAAGCAACTGATTGCCAATTTTTTGATAGTAACTAAATGTAACATATCCTCCGTGTAAATCACGCAATTCAATAGAATCTGTTTCTTTATTAAATTCTGGACCTCTTCCCACATTATATTCTGCCATAATTCCAAAAGGTTTTGGATATAATACAAATGAAGCAGCTGCTCGCTGATCTAAATAATTTAAATCTGCATTTGTCTTAACACCTGTTGTTAATTGATCCTTTGCAACAACAAATTTTCCTGAATAGGCTTGTAATGCTGGCTCAATAATTTGATTACCAATTTTAAATGGATAAGCAATTCTTGTAAAAGCATGTGGTTCGTTATTCAATTCTGGTTTATTTGCAGTTTGACCATTATACAATCCAAATCCAAAAACACCATAATCGCCACTACCTTTTAAACCTGAACTTACCAGTTCACTGAATAATTTACGAACCTCACTTGGAGCATAGTAAAAAAATACACCTAAATCACGTTCATTGGAGACTGCACTATTTAAAGCATCATTTCTATCCAATGCAAGTCTATTCTGACTAGATTGCATGTTTTCGAATCCATATGCAATTTTACTTTGTCCAATTCTAAATCTAAACTCATTCTTATCATCTAGGCCAATATCAAAATATGCATCCCTTAACTGGCCAAAATGTAAACTTGTAGTGCTAGCAGAGCTTGCAAAATCTGGTTGAATGTAAAAATAAACGCGTTTATTAATTTGCCCAAATAATATAACACGCATTCGACGAATAAAAAAACCACCATCAGCACCCCAAGAGCGGTCACACTGTTCACATCTCAATTTATCGTTGGTTTCAAAAAGTCTATTATACCTAACTTGCTGGTAACCCCTGATCGAAAATGATTCAAACCATTTTTTTGAAATAGGAATAGTTAGATTGTCAGTTTTTTCCTGTCCAAACACAATTTGAGAGTTTAGTAAGAAAAAAAATAGCGCAAAAAACGAAAATTTGTTTAATTGATTCATGTAATTGGTTAACATTAAATTTAAATAGATTTATATTTTATTAATCTTTAAATTAATTATAATCAATAACTTAATATTAAATCATGAGCTCAATTGTTAAGTAATTGCTAATTAATTGTTAAGAACTGGATGCAAGAATATTAAGTTATTGTTAACATAATGTTAAGTCCAAACAAATATTTTAAGTTTGCTCCCAGAAAATTAATAACATGAATTTTAACACAATCATCCAACTATTTACACCTAAGGATAAGGTGTTTTACTCTTTATTTGAGCAAGTTGCTCTTAATGTGGCCGAGATGGGCAGACTTATGAAAGATGTTGTTGCTGAACCTGACTTTAGCAAAAGAGGCGTTGTAATCAAAAAATTAGAAGATCTAGAGCACAACAACGACAACCTTACACATCAAATTTTTAATGAGTTAGGTAGAAATTTTATTACACCATTCGACAGAGAAGACATTCACCAATTAGCAAATGCACTAGATGACATTTGCGATTACATTTATGCTTCTGCAAAGAAAATTAATTTTTATAAGGTTGATCCGAGTGATAGTGGTATTCAAAAAATGGCTGATATTATTTCAATGGGAGCAGAATCAATTAAAATCGCTGTGTTAGAACTAAGAAATATGAAAAACATGCGAAATATTACGGATGCCATTGCTAAAGTAAACACCTACGAAAATCAGGCAGATGACCTATTTGATATGTGCATCGAAAGACTTTTTGAAACAGAGAATGATGTAAAAATGCTCATTAAGAAAAGAGAAATCTATCAGGTAATGGAAATTGCCACAGATAAATTTGAGGATGCAGCCAATGTCATGGAATCTATCGTAGTAAAGTACGCCTAAACTCTAGCGTTTAACATGACATTTCTTGTAATAATAATAATATTAGCCTTGGTATTTGATTATATCAACGGCTTTCACGATGCTGCAAACTCAATCGCTACCATTGTTTCTACCAAAGTACTTACGCCGGTTCAAGCAGTAATTTGGGCAGCATTTTTTAATTTTGTTGCCTTCTTTATTTTCAAAGATCATGCAGTTGCCAATACCATTGGTAAAACAGTGCACAAAGAGTTTATTACATTAGAGGTAATTTTCTCAGGGCTAATTGCAGCCATTATTTGGAACCTGTTTACCTGGTGGTATGGAATTCCTTCTAGTTCTTCTCACACTTTAATAGGAGGTTTTGCAGGTGCGGCCATCGCACACGCCTTTATAACAACAGATGGGGTTACCATACCTAAAATTGTGGAGATGGACAAAATTACTAAGACAATTATGTTTATTTTTATAGCACCTATTATGGGTATGGCCATTTCCATGTTTATTACCCTAATTACCATCATGCGAAATGTTTGGTACCGGATTGGAATCATTCTCATTGTTGCTGTAGGAACATTCTTTTTATTTGACCAATTAGAACAAAGCAAATTAGAAACCAATTTGGCTAAATTCTACCAAATTGAAAAATACCAGAAAGCATTAGCAACAGACCCAAGCGTTCAATCAAAGTTAGATGAGGCTGTCAGTAATTTTGAACACACCAAACCATTAATTAAAGAATATAATCAGTTAGGTGCAGAAAATTTAGCAAGCGAAATGGCCAAAATTGATGCGAGCATAGATGTAAAAAAACTGAGTAAGGATCTTTCAAAAGCAGACAACTCTGCTATTGTGTGGGGAATTATGATATTAATTGCTGTATTTATTTTAACCTACTTATATGTTGAGAAAGTAAAAACACCTAGTGCATTTAGAATTTCTAATATGTTTAAAAAGCTTCAACTTCTTTCATCTGCCGCTTTTAGTATAGGGCATGGTGGTAACGATGCACAGAAAGTTATGGGAATTATTTCTGCAGCTATGCTTGCTAATGGAAATATTTCAGATTTTAAACAAATGCCAGATTGGGTTCCATTAGCTTGCTATGCAGCAATTGGTTTAGGAACTTTGAGTGGGGGTTGGAAAATTGTTAAAACGATGGGTTCTAAAATAACAAAAGTGACGCCGTTAGAAGGTGTAACTGCAGAGTCTGCTGGTGCATTGACCTTGTTTATGACAGAACAAATGGGAATTCCTGTCAGTACCACGCATACGATCACAGGATCTATTATTGGGGTGGGTGCCACTAAAAGGTTATCTGCAGTAAGATGGGGAGTTACAGTTAATTTGCTATGGGCTTGGATTTTAACTATTCCAGTTAGTGCATTATTAGCTGGTTTAACTTATTATGTCGTTAAATTGTTTATCTAACAATCTTAGCAAATAAAAATGCCCTTGAATTAAATTAAATTCAAGGGCATTTTTATTAAACGACCGCTATATTTCTACTTGCCGTTTCCTGAGAATAAGTTAGAATAATATCTATACTGGTTTCACTTGGTTCTTGTGCAAGTTGCTCCAAATTGGCTATACCATTTTGCAATTGTACAAATGCCTTATTCAGTTGATTATCTATAAGCAGTTGAGATTCAATTTCAAGTTGCTCTTTCTCAGATAGCTCACCATAGAGATATCTTAATAAATCATTTTCTGTGTAATTTTTTACCATAAGCAGGGTTTTCTTTTTAGTTAGAAAACGCCTGCCCCAGTAAAATTATTTTACATAAAAATCAATTACTCTTCAAAACCAAGATTAGTTGGTTGATTATGAGGATCTTTTTCTTTCGCATAGGGAATGGTAGGCTTTACACTTTCATCCACCAATTCAAAAGAAATATCATCAAACCACAATTGACCGCCTCCACTTAATAAAGCACCATAAGCAATATTAGTGGCTTTTTTTGGCACATCCACTATTATTTCATAGCGCTGAAACTCATTAGAGCCTTTAATTTTTCGGTTAGACATATTATCAAAAACACATGGATCACTTGGCTTACTGCCATCTATACGTAACCAAAAACCAGCCCAGCCATTTACATCAGCAGTTTTTATGTAACCAGAAAAACGAATTCGCTTCCCTGCAAAATTTCCTGGTTTTAGGTTTTGAACAAGTGTACCAAATCCCCTTACACGAGTGCTAGCAGAACGGATAGTTGCTGCATTTGTTCCATTAATTCCAGCGCCATTATCAATACCTATTTCGTATTGATCTGGATTACTTCCAGCTTTGTACCAGCCTTTTGGAACTTCGAAAGAAAACATTGCTACCAGAGCTACCAATAGCAATGCCATTTTTGCTTTTGCATTCATAACATTGATAATTAAAGGGTTTATAAAAAAAGGAGTTGATAAGAAGTGTTAGATTTGATTAAATCTGCATTCCTTTGGCAACCATCAATTTGCGTAAATTATTTAAGGCATAACGCATTCTGCCTAAGGCAGTATTAATGCTAACACCTGTTTTATCTGCAATTTCCTTGAAGCTCATATCGCCCCAATGACGCATAATGAGAACTTCACGTTGTTCAATAGGTAAACGTTTAATTAAATTTTTGAGTTCAGTTTCTGTTTGCATTTTCATTATTTTATCCTCTTTGTTCTCATCAGCAAAGATTAAATAATCAAAAATGCCATTGCCTTCACTATCGGTAATTGTAACATCTCTCTTAATTTTACGGAGATAGTCAATGGTTAAGTTTCGGCCTACCCGAACTGCCCATCCGGCAAACTTACCTTCTTCATTGTAATTTCCAGACCTTAGTGTATGTATAATTTTAATAAACGTTTCCTGAAAAATATCTTCTGCTAAAGGTCTATCTCTTACCAAAAGATAAATTGCAGAAAAAATACTACGCTTGTGGCGTTTAATTAATTCTTCGAGAGCTGCTTGAGTGCCTGATTGGTATAGCTTTACCAGTTCGTGGTCACTAATTTTCTGCATGTTCATGGTTGTTTAAATTTAAAGGTGAAACCAAAGAGAAATATTAGTGTAGAAATTGTAATCTATAAGCTATGTGTTTTTAGTGTTGTTGAATTCTTTTGTAAAACGAATATAACATATGAAATGAAAAAAACAAGCGTTAGGAAAAAAAAATTATTTTCTTCTGCTTGATCCGATATTAAATTTTAGACCTGTATAAAAATTTCCCACCATAAAATCTGGCTTCACTTCCACCTTCAAGGCTGCAGGTATAGGGCCATTTAAATTAGAATACTTTTCATATCCAAAATTATTTTTTGCGTATAAAAGATCATATCCAACACAAAGGGCAACATGCTGTTTAATATAAATATTTGCGCCAATACCTGCTTGTAAAACCAGGGTATTAACTCGGAGCGGATTAAATTTAATTACCCCTAATGAATCAGAATAAATATTATACCCATGCGTTTTCATCCAGCCAAATCCCAAACCTCCTTTTAGGAACAAATCATAGCTTTCTGCAAAATAACTTGCTTTTGCACCTGCCAGTAAAATATTCTGTCTCCATGATTCAAAAACTTGGACCGTTCTATAATTAAATTGATATATTTTTATCAGGGCTTCTTCATCTACCTCGTTCGCATTATGAATAAATTGCAAGTAAGGATCAATTTTTTTAACTTTTCGATTGTCTTCAATCAAAATGCTTGCGTTCTTGCCTTGCAAAGCCATGCCTGAATATGTATTGTATATATCTTTACTCGCATATAATCCATATGGAATGCTTGATCCGATATATACACCTATAGATTGCGAAAAGACCTTATTTGAAAAAAGTATAAAGGCAAAAATAAAAACTAAGGAAGCCATAGTTTTTTTTAATCTTGCAATGCTATTCATATCCTATATTTGTAATGATTGACATGCAAGATAAAAATATTCTAATAAAAGGTGCAAGGATGCATAATTTGAAAAATGTTTCCTTAAGCATAGAGCGAAATAAATTAACGATAGTAACTGGAGTTTCTGGCTCTGGTAAAAGTAGCTTAGTGTTTGATACACTATACGCAGAAGGGCAAAGACGATATGTTGAAAGTCTCTCTGCCTATGCAAGACAGTTTCTTGGCAAAATGAATAAACCTGATGTTGATACCATTCAGGGAATTTCACCAGCCATAGCCATTGAGCAAAAAGTAAATACCAAAAACCCAAGAAGTACTGTTGCAACCAGCACTGAAATCTACGATTATTTAAAATTACTTTTTGCAAGAATTGGTGTAACCTACTCTCCTATTTCAGGTAAACGCGTGGCAAGACATACCATAGAAAACGTATGCGATGCCATCTTAAGTTACCCAGAAAATACTAAAATTTACCTCTTAGTTGCCTTACAAACTAAGTCTGAATCAATCATAAAAGAACTTGAATTACATTTAAAAAATGGATTCAATCGAATTTATATAAATAATGAAATTAGTGATATAGAAGAATACCTTACAGAACTTCAAACAAAAAGTAATTCAGACTCAAGTAAGATTAAATTAAAGAAAAGTTTGATTGAACCAAACCAATCTGCTTATCTGATGGTAGACAGGTTTGCTGTGATTCATTTTAATGAAGATTTTAATAATAGGATTAGTGATTCGGTTCAAACCGCATTTATTGAAGGCCAAGGAGAATTGTCAATCATGATAGATAGTATTGACAAACAACTTATTCATTTTAATAATCGTTTTGAAGAAGATGGAATGAGCTTTGAAGAACCAAGTGTAAACTTTTTTAGCTTTAATAATCCTTATGGTGCATGCAAAACATGTGAAGGTTTCGGAAGTGTTATTGGCATTGATGAAGATTTGGTTATACCAGATAAAGGATTATCAATCTTTGAGGATGCAATAGTGCCTTGGAAAGGTGAAAAAATGCAAGAATGGAAACATCGTTTTATAGCCATTTCAAGAAAAAATGATTTCCCCATTCATAAACCGTATTTTGAGCTAAATCCTGCTCAAAAGAAATTCTTATGGCAAGGTGGTAAAGATTGGGATGGAATTCAGTCTTTTTTTAAGGAACTTGAAAAGCAAACATATAAAATTCAATACAGGGTGATGCTAGCCAGATATAGAGGCAAAACAGTTTGCTTGGATTGCAATGGAACAAGACTAAGGCAAGATAGTAACTATGTAAAAATAACCCCTAAAACCTATCATGAAACACTCGCAGGTACAAATAAAGATACGCGTATTACACTATCTGACATTTTACTATTGAGTATAGATGATTGCTTTAGCTATTTTGATCAGTTAGCGCTTAATAACCATGATTATGAAATTGCTAAAAGAATTCTCATAGAAATTACCAACAGATTAAGGTTTTTAAAAAATGTGGGGCTTGGGTACTTATCACTGAACAGATTATCAAATTCATTGAGCGGCGGTGAAAGCCAACGCATAAATTTAGCAACCTCATTGGGCTCTAATCTGGTAGGCTCCTTATACATTTTAGACGAACCAAGTATTGGATTACACAGCAGAGATACCGAAAAATTAATTGGTGTATTAAAATCTTTAAGAGATTTTGGAAATACTGTTGTGGTAGTTGAACATGATCAAGACATTATGGAGCAAGCCGATCAAATTATTGATATTGGGCCAGAAGCTGGAATTCATGGTGGAGAAGTAGTCGCATTTGGCACACTCAAAGAAATTAAGAAAAATAAAGAAAGTTTGACTGGTAAATATTTAAATGGTAGTGCTGAAATTAAAATCCCATCACGAAGAAGAAAATGGACCCAGTCTATTCAAGTTAAGGGAGCTAGACAAAATAATTTAAAGGGATTCGATGTTAGTTTCCCATTGCATGTTTTTACGGTGGTTACAGGAGTTAGTGGAAGCGGGAAAACTACTTTAATTAAAAGCATACTTTACCCATCCTTACAGAAGGTTTTGGGGAGTTATAATGGAGAAAAAACAGGAAGTTTTGATAAATTAGAAGGAGACTTTAAAAGTATTAAAAACATTGAATTTGTTGATCAAAACCCCATAGGAAAATCATCTCGCTCCAATCCTGTAACCTATATAAAAGCCTATGATTTAATTAGGGATTTATATGCAAATTTACCCTTATCTAAGCAGCGCGGTTATAAACCACAACATTTTAGCTTTAATGTAGATGGCGGTAGATGTGAAACTTGTCAAGGAGAAGGCGAAATTACCATAGAAATGCAATTTATGGCCGATGTACATTTGCCTTGTGAAGATTGCCGTGGTAGCAGGTTTAAAGAGGAAATTAGAGAGGTGCATTATAAAGGTAAAAGCATTAGCGACATTCTAAATTTAAGCCTAGATGAAGCCATTGCATTTTTTATTGATGAAAAAAACCTTGTGAATAAATTAAAACCACTACAAGATGTTGGATTAGGTTACATTAAATTAGGACAGAGTTCTAATACGCTAAGTGGTGGCGAGGCACAAAGGGTAAAATTAGCCTCATTCTTAGGCAAAGGAAAAAACAGTGATCCAGTTCTTTTTATTTTTGATGAACCTACCACCGGATTACATTTTCATGATATCAATAAACTATTACAATCTTTTTATGCACTCATAGAACACGGGCATAGTATTATAGTTATTGAACATAATATGGATGTAATAAAATGTGCAGATTGGCTCATAGATTTGGGACCTGATGCCGGGGAAGCAGGAGGAAATATTGTTTTTGCTGGCACACCAGAAGACATGATTCTTACACAAAAAGGATATACCCAACACTATTTAAAAGAAAAATTTAAATGATAGTTGTTCCAGTTTCAGTAATTAATAATTCAAGATTATAAAGTTAAATCAAGCTTCCAAATTCAATTTGGTTCAATACAAATTATTATGAAAAAAAATTTAATTTATACATTCCTTTTTTTGCTAATATCTCCCCTATGTATTCATGCAAAAAGCTCTGTTACGGTTCACATTGTTAAACCACCAGATAATCAGATTAAGATGATACTTTCTGAACAAGAGAAAGCTTGGAATATGGGGAATTTGGATGGATTCATGTTATATTACTGGAATAATGAAGAGTTAAAATTTGTATCTAAAAATGGGATAAAAAAGGGATGGAACAGTGTATATAATTCATATCAAAAAGCATATGCAGCAAAAGGGGAAATGGGTACATTGAATTTTTCTGAAATCACTATTCATGGCATCAATAATAAAAATGCCCTGGTTACAGGAAATTGGAAAGTTGTAAATCAAAAGGGCATACAACAAGGGCTTTTTACCTTGTGGTTTAAAAAAATAGATGGAAAATGGCTCATTGTTATGGACCATACCAGTTAAATTATTTATTTGTACATTAATTTAAAGAAACTTGACAACATTCATTAAGAAACCTCAAATTTGGGGATTATTTTGCATCCTAATAGGCTTCATTATTTTAAAATGGGATGCCCTCTTTTTACCCTATTTTTGGGATGAAGCTTGGGTTTATATGCCTGCCATAAGAACCATGGCAGAAAAAGGACCTAATATTTTACCGGGAAGCATTGAAGCAGATTTATACACCGGACATCCTTTATTTTTTTATTTTATGGCAAGCGCCTGGATAAAATTTTGGGGCTATTCAAATTTTGTTGCACATAGTTTACCCTTACTGATAGCAATTACACTTCTATTCAGTATGTATTTTGTGAATTTATCTTGGAGTAAATCAGATAATCAGGCCTTGTTAGCTAGTTTATTGCTGTGCATTCAACCCAATTTTCTGACCCAAAGCAGCTTTCTATTGATTGAAGTTTGGCTTTGTTTATTATTTCTTTGGAGTTTCTATTTCTATTTTAAAAGAAATTGGATAGGTTTTTCAATTACAATCATTCTTGCATTGTGGAGCAAGGAAAGTGCATTTTGTTTGATTCCCACCTTTGGTTTGATTGCTATCATTGAGCGATTAACCCTTCGATTAAACACCAAAGAGTTATTAAATAGATTTTTGGGATTGTTTATTTTATTTATGGTTGGATTTAGTTTCTTCATTATTCAAAAAATCAAATTAGGTTGGTTCTTTTTTCCACGCCATGCGAATTGGGTTAGCCT
The DNA here is from genome assembly GCA_947459415.1 of Bacteroidota bacterium. Lineage (GTDB taxonomy): Bacteria > Bacteroidota > Bacteroidia > UKL13-3 > UKL13-3 > B1. The sequence goes on along the minus strand of CANHDN010000001.1, from coordinate 22,806 downwards.
AGCAGATTTTAAATGGAAGATGGAAATTTCATTTAATTCTTATTTTGTATCTGACGCAAGAATCTATATTTATCTGGCTGCATTTTTAATTCTAATAATAGGATTATTCTTGAAAATAAAATTTCATCCGGAACAAAAGATCATCCTATTAGGCACATTTGTTTTTGCTTTTATTTTCATGGTTTTTGCCTCTATTAACTTTTTTTCCTCGAGGTATTTATTGGGTGCACACAGCTTACTACTGAGTAGTGCAGCCCTTATCATATTTAGTATACCTAATAAAACCTATCAAATAATAAGCTTTGTTCTCATTCCCTTATTTGGATTAAACAATATAGATAATAGCCTTAAATTAAATAACTTTAGTGATGTTGACTTAAGTTATAAATATTTGGTTCAAGCCGAATTAGATATGGTAAAATATTTAGAGGAAAAGAAATATTCTGAAAAAATCCATGCCCCGTTTTTAATGCTTGTTAACCTGACAAATCCATATTCAGGCTTTGTTAAAGAAGGTTTTACAAATATTTCTAGTCAAATAGAAAGTGAAAGCAACACCTATTTTATAAAAGTACCTAACGAACCAGATGCTAAATTTGATTCAATCCAAGTTGCTCTAAATTTACAATTAGAGCATAGAACAAGTTGCAATCAGGCCTGGGTAGAGCTGTATAAAAAAACTAAATAATCTATCCCTGTAGGGCAAATTTTATTAATCAATAAAAATATTTGTATACTTGAACCAAATAAAGTAATCATGAAAACTGCATTTATATTTCCTGGCCAAGGGGCTCAATTTGTTGGTATGGGCAAAGATTTATACGATCAAAATAACATCGCTAAAGACTTGTTTGAAAAGGCCAATGAAATGCTCGGATTCCGCATAACTGATTTAATGTTTAACGGCACAGATGAAGATTTAAAACAAACGCGCGTTACCCAACCTGCCATTTTTTTACACTCTGTTATCAAAGCGATGACGATGGCCGATTTTAACCCTGATATGGTTGCAGGGCACAGTTTAGGTGAATTTTCTGCCCTAGTTGCAGCAAAAGTTTTATCTTTTGAGGATGGTCTTCGCTTGGTATACGCACGTGCCATCGCCATGCAAAAAGCATGTGAAATAGAACCTTCAACCATGGCGGCAGTTTTAGGCTTAGCAGATGAAAAAGTTGAGGAGATATGTGCAAGTATAGATACTGAAATTGTTGTTGCTGCGAATTATAATTGTCCGGGGCAATTGGTTATTTCTGGAAGTATAGCTGGAGTAAATGCTGCATGTGAACTATTAAAAGCTGCTGGAGCCAAACGTGCATTGGTCCTTCAAGTGGGCGGAGCATTTCATTCACCGCTAATGGAACCTGCAAGAATTGAATTAGAATCTGCTATTCACAACACCCATTTTAGTGCACCAATTTGTCCTATTTATCAAAATGTAAATGCGCAAGCGGTTTTAGATATTAACCATATCAAATCTAATTTAGTGGCTCAACTAACAGCTCCAGTGAAATGGACCCAATCTGTTCTGGCTATGGTGGCAGATGGAGCAACAGATTTTGTAGAATGCGGACCTGGAAGTGTTTTACAAGGTTTAGTTAAGAAGATCCATAAAGAAGCGAATACACGCTCATAAAAACATTTACCGATCTCAACTACTAGCCATTTTTCGGCTAGTGGTTTGTTCTAACAGCTGCGATTGTGGCAAATAGCGCATTCGATATTCTTATTTATTAGGTTTTTATTCTCATGAACATGTGTTTATTTAGCAGAATTAAATCCAATGATTATGTCTTTTAAACAACTTAGCATCTTCCCTATTTTGTTGCTTTGCCTCCTTAGTATGGGTAAAGCAGATAATCCATCATTACCTTTGATTCCATTTCCAAAGGAACTAATGGTGATCAGTGGTCATTTTAATTTAAACAATGGCACTAAATTTTTAGCCCCAAAAGAATTAAAAAACGAGCACTCTTATTTAACTTCCTATTTAAAAAACAATCATCAAATAGATCTCCAATTAAAATCTAAAAAGAGAAATGAAATTATCATCAAAATCAATAAATCACTTCCAAGCATTCCGGGTAGCTATCAAATTACTAGTGACGCCAATCTACTGAAAATAGAAGCTTATGATGAAAGTGGCGTTTTTTATGGTATTCAAACGATTATTCAACTGCTACCTGTAAATAAAATCCATCAAATAGATATACCCTTGGTTCAAATTAAAGACCAACCCAAATTCCAATGGCGTGGCATGCATTTAGATTGTAGTAGGCATTTTTTTAATACTACATTTATCAAAAAGTATATTGATATGCTCGCCTTCTATAAAATGAATAAATTTCATTGGCATTTAACAGACGACCAAGGTTGGCGCATAGAAATAAAAAAATATCCTAAACTAACTGAAATAGGTTCGTGGAGAAATGGAACCATGGTAGGTCATTACCGTGAACAAAAAATAGACAGCATTAAATATGGTGGCTTTTATACACAGACAGAGATTAAGGAGATTATCGCATACGCAACGAGCAGGCATATTGAAGTTATTCCTGAAATTGAAATGCCAGGACATGCACTTGCCGCTTTAGCTGCTTATCCAGAATTTTCATGCAATAAATTACCCACTCAAGTTGGCACTCGTTGGGGTGTAGAAACAAATGTATTCTGTCCAACCGCAGAAACCTTCCATTTTTTAACAGCTATATTAAACGAGGTGATGGAAATTTTTCCTAGCAAATATATTCATATTGGTGGAGATGAGGTGCCAAAAGATGAGTGGAATAAATCGAGTTTTTGCCAGCAGCTCATGAAAGAAAAAGGTTTAAAGGATGCAAATGAATTACAATCTTATTTTATTCAACGAATGGAACAGGTGATTAATAAAAGAGGTAAAATAATGATTGGCTGGGATGAAATTTTAGAAGGTGGTTTAGCACCAAACGCCGTCGTAATGAGTTGGCGCGGTGAAAGCGGAGGCATTGCTGCTGCCAAAATGGGCCATCCTGTTGTAATGTCTCCGGGCTCACATTGCTATTTCGATCACTATCAGGGTTTACCAGAAAAGGAACCATTAGCCATTGGGGGCTTTACTTCCTTAGAAAAAGTTTATAGTTATCACCCAATACCTCCAGACCTAGACAGTTCAAGTGGATCATTTATTTTAGGAGCTCAGGGAAATGTTTGGACAGAATATATTAAAACATCAGACCAAGTTGAGTACATGATGATGCCAAGAATGGCAGCATTAGCAGAAGTTGTTTGGTTAGCAAAAGACAAACAAACGTATGCTAACTTTTTAAATAGATTAAAATTGCAGATTCCCCTATTGCATCATAAAAAAATAAACTTCTGCCAAACAGAATTGTCCAAATAAATGAAAACAAACAGGAAAGAATTTATTAAAACCAGCCTTTTGGCAGGAACAGCCATTGGTTTCAATGCTTGTAAGTTTGATAGTAAAACAAGACCTACTTCAATAGTTACTAACAAACCCATAGTAATATCGACATGGCGATTTGGTTTACAAGCAAATGCAGCTGCATGGGAAATTTTAAAAAATGGCGGAAAAGCAATTGATGCCGTAGAAGCAGGTGTTAAAGTGCCTGAGGCTGACGCCAATGAGCGCAGTGTTGGCCTAGGTGGACGACCTGATAGAGATGGAATTGTAAGCTTGGATGCTTGTATTATGGATGAACTTGGAAACATAGGTTCAGTAGTTTGTTTAGAGAATATTAAACATGCCATTTCTGTGGCCAGAGCCATCATGGAGAAAACACCACATGTGATGCTAGCAGGACAAGGTGCTTATCAATTTGCCTTATCTCAAGGCTTTCAAAAAGAAAACCTATTATTACCAGAATCTGAGAAAGAATGGAAAGAATGGCTTGTTCATAACCAATATAAACCCATTGCAAATATTGAAAATCATGATACCATTGGCATGCTTGCCTTGGATGAGTCTGGTAATTTATCTGGAGCTTGCACCACCAGTGGCATGGCATTTAAAATGCGCGGAAGGGTTGGTGATTCGCCCATTATTGGAGCAGGCTTATATGTAGACAATGAAATTGGGGCAGCCACTGCAACGGGTCATGGAGAAGAAGTAATTAGAATAGCAGGTAGCTCATTAGTGGTAGAATTAATGCGTCAAGGTTTAAAACCAGAAGAAGCATGCAAAGAAGCGGTTATGCGCGTGGTAAAACTGATGGAACGCAGAAATAAAAACTTAAAAGACATTCAGGTAGGTTTTATTGCCTTGAATAAATTGGGCGAACACGGTGCATATTGTGTTCAAAGTGGATTTAATTTTGCCATTCAATCTAAAGAGCAAAAGGAACTTATTGATGCACCTTTTTATTTAAAGGTTTAATGCAAAAACGTAGTCATTTTATTGAAATTGCATGCTTTAACAAAGAGTCAGCCATCATAGCGGCAAAGGCAGGGGCAGATAGACTAGAACTTTGTTCTAATAGAGAACTTGGAGGCATAAGCCCAGATTTACAATGGGTGAGAGAAGTGAAGGAAGAAGTAAATATTCCAGTTTATGTGATGCTCAGACCTCGAGGTGGAAATTTCATATACACAGAACATGAAATAACTGAATTAGTAAATTATATGGAAGCTGCCCACCGCATAGCAGTTGATGGATTTGTTTTTGGTTGTTTAAAGATAGGTAGTCAGTTAGATATGAACCAAAATGAGCGTTTAATAAAAGTGGCAAATCATAAACCTTGTACCTTGCATAAAGCATTTGATGAGGTCATTGATCCATTTGAAACATTAGGGCAAGCCATCGCACTAGGTTTTAAAAACATTCTAAGTTCAGGATGCAAAACGGAGGCAAGCCAAGGTGTAAGCCTCCTGTCTAAATTATGTATGGAAGGTTTAGAAAAAATAAACATAATGCCTGGTGGAAACATTAGAAGTACTAATTTAGACCAAATTAAGAAATTTACAGGGGCCATTTGGTATCATTCTGCCGCCATTATTGGTAATTTAGAAACTCCAGATGCCTCAGAGATTAAAGCATTACTTAAGCAATGAAAATAAGAATACTATTCTTTATTTGTTTCACCTGTCAATATTTGGTGATGCTAGCACAAACAAATCTATTAGAAAATGCTAAATGGGTTTTTAAAGGTAAAAATAAGCACCAAACCTGGATGGAAGCAAAGGTTCCAGGAAATGTTCATAGCGACTTATTTAGTTTGAATGTAATACCAGATCCACACATTGGCACCAATGAATCTTCCCTTCAATGGATTTCTGAAGAAAGCTGGACTTACCAGACCCATTTTGAAATCAATGAAGAAATGTTGGTAGGAAATAATTTTAGCCTTGATATTGAATCCATAGATACACATGCAAAGCTATACTTAAACAATCAGCATTTTTTTACTACCCAAAATCAATTTACTCCCTTATCCCAGGATATAAAAAAGTATTTAAAAATAGGTAACAATGAACTCAGAATTGAATTTGAGCCAAGTACTCAAATTGCCAAATTAGCTGCCAAAAATTTACCCTATACCCTGCCTGGCGGAGAAAGGGTATTTGTAAGAAAAGCCCAATATCAATTTGGCTGGGATTGGAGCCCACGCTTAATTAGCTTTGGCATCGGAAATATCACTTTAAACACTTGGAAAAACGCTAGAATTAAGTATCATAACTATGTTCAAAAACTAAATAAAGACAGTTCAATTGACCTCACATTTACTGTTTTTATTGAATCAGATCAAGTTCAAAATCTAGCATTGAAATTAGAAATAGATAAAAATAAACCCAAATTCAAATCCATTAAACTTCAGAAAGGTAACAATACCTGCACAATCACTCAAAAAATTAAAAATCCTATTTGGTGGTGGTGCAATGGGCTAGGTTCATCCTATTTATATACTGTTCGCATTGAACTAAAAAAAGATGATTTAACATTGGACGATATCACAGAAAAAATTGGTATTAGAACAATTGAATGGGTAAAAGAAAAAGACGAAAAAGGGGAAACCTTCTATCTCAGGCTAAACGGAAAACCGGTATTTATGAAAGGGGCAAATTATATTCCTCCCCATCATTTCTTAAATAATTTAGCACCGAATGTTTACACTAATTTGGTAGCAAATGCGGCAGATGCAAATATGAACATGCTTCGTGTTTGGGGCGGTGGAGTGTATGCGGATCAGGCATTCTATGAAGCCTGTGATTCACTTGGAATACTGGTATGGCAAGATTTCATGTTTGCCTGTGCGATGTATCCATCAGATACAGGGTTCTTAAATAATGTAGCTGAAGAAGTTTCAGCACAGATCAAAAGATTACAAAATCATGCATCTCTTGCTATTTGGTGTGGCAATAATGAAAATGCAGAAGGATGGCACAACTGGGGATGGCAAAAAGAGTTTGCTTATTCAAGTCATGATTCTTCAATGATTGCAAACTCATATTATCAATTATTTGATTCACTCCTACCAACAATTATTAAAAATAACGATGCAAACAGATTTTATTGGCCAAGTTCTCCATCATTTGGTTGGGGAACAGACCAAAGTTTAAAGTCTGGAGATATTCACTATTGGGGGGTTTGGTGGGGAATGGAACCTTTCGAAAAATACAAAAGCAAGGTTGGTAGATTTGTGAGTGAATACGGATTTCAGGCACTACCTAGTACCCATACTTTAAAAGAAATGAATGTATTAAAATCTGAAATAATAGATTCAAGTTTACTAATAGCTCATCAAAAACATCCGAAGGGATTTGAAACTATTAAAACATACATGCAGAGAGAATATCCAAATCCTAAAACCATGGATGAATATGTATACTTATCTCAATTGGTTCAGGCCAAAGGAATTAAAACTGCCATAGAAAGTCATAGGTCTGCAAAACCATATTGTATGGGTAGTTTATATTGGCAATTGAATGATTGTTGGCCAGTTATCTCATGGAGCGGAACCGACTTTTACCATAGAAAAAAAGCACTTACCTATCAGGTAAAAAATGATTTTGCACCCTACCTACTTGTACTAGATGTTGTAAATGATACAATCATTGCAAGGGTAATTTCAGACAAATTAGCAGACCAATTAGCTACTATTCAATTAATACTTTGGAAAACAAATGGAACAGCATTAGATCAGCACGTATTGACAATACCGGTAGCAGCAAACAGTAATAAGATTTATAAATTTGCACTGAACCAGGATTTGAATTTGAAAGAAAAAAATGAATGGGTTTTACAAGGGAGTCTATTCCTAGCCAGTGGTGAAATTGTTAAACAAGCTCATTATTTTACTGAATCTAAAAACTTAAAACTCTCTATCCCCAAGGTGCAAATTGAGTATTTACCAAACAATGAAATTGGTCTTTACAGTGAAGTTTTAATAAAAGACCTAGCCCTTCATTTTGAGGATAGCCAGGTAGAAGTATCAGATAATTTTTTCGATTTAATGCCTTATCAAAAGGTAGTGCTTAAAATAAAAGCAAATCATTCTGCACCTAATTTTCAATTGCTGTCTATCAATAAACTCCTAAATCCATAGTGAATTAAATACAAAAAAATCTATCTTGGTATCAATGAAATTAAATTGGCATCTATTATTCTGCCTGCTATTTAGTGTATTCTATGTGAATGGATACGCCCAATACCATATTATCCCAAAACCATCAGAAGTAACAATTTCATCAGGAGAATTTAGCTTTTCTAATAATTTTAGTGTGGAAAGCAACGCGAGTGACTTACCATTACAAAAGGCTTTTACAGATTGGGTAAATACAGAGGCTATAAAAAAAATTAAAGCAAACAAAATTGTTCAAACAAAACTTAGTTTGCTATGGGTTGGTGCTAAAAAATGGAAATCTTTTTTATACAAAATGCGTTTAAAAGAAGATTTTAACCCTGGGGAGGAAGGCTATGTTATTCGAATAGAAAAAAACAGCATCCTCATTTTGGCACAAACTAATAAAGGTTTGTTTTATGGCTTTCAATCTTTAAAACAACTATTCAAACAAGATAACATTGCATGCGGCGAAATTTATGACAAACCTAGTTTTGCAATTCGTGCTTGGCAAGATGATATTAGCAGAGGACCCATACCAAGTATCAATCAGCTTAAAAAAGAAATTCAAATTTTGGCACATTATAAGCTCAATTACCTAACCCTTTATACAGAGCAAGTATATAAATATGTAAGCCACCCCAGCATTGCACCAAAAGAAGGCTTGAGCGCAGCAGAGGTAATCGAATTAAGGGAATACGCCAAACAATTCTATGTTCAACTCATTGCTAATCAGCAAAGTTTTGGACATTTAGAAAAACTATTAAAAACAAAAGGATATGAAGATTTAGCAGAAAACAAGCATATTATTTCACCTGCTAATGAGAGAACCTATCCTTTATTAGAAAACTTTTATAAAGAACAACACGCAAGTTATCAAAGTAATTATTTTCATATTAATGCCGATGAGACTTTTGGTTTAGGAAGCGGACAAAATAAGGCCCTATTAGATAGCTTAGGTTTGGTAAGATTATATGCCTATCATATCAATAAAATAGATCAAATCCTAAAAAAGCAAGGGAATACCTTAATCATGTGGTCTGATATAATTTCTGCTCACCCAGAAATTATAAATTTATTACCTAAGGACATTATTCTGATACCATGGGCCTATGATGCTGCAAAAAGTTTCAAAAATTTTTTACAACCAATCGCAAAATCAGGCTTTAAGTTCTGGGTTGCTCCAGGAATTAATAATTGGCTAAATGTATTTCCAAACCAAGTGGTTACCCAAGAAAATATTTACAATTTAGTAAGAGATGGGTATGAATTAGGGGCAAAAGGTGTTTTAAATACTACTTGGGATGATGATGGCTTTGCCCTTTTTGGAAACAATTGGCAAGGTTTAATCTGGGGAGCAGAATTAAGCTGGAATGCCCCAGAAAAAGAAAGTAATAGTAAAGCTAGGTGGGAAGAATTCGAAGAAAATGTTAATACTCAATTTTGGGAAGGTTCCATGCAAAAATGGGTCAAACGATATGATGCTTTGCACCAAACAAAAGTTTCAAATCCACTACGAAATGAAAGCCTGTTTGAACCAATTCTAAGCTTTTATCCAAGTTATATAAGTTCTGCAAAAGAAATAGAATGCAGCACACAAAAAGAAGAAATACAATCAATCATTGCAGGAATAGAGAGAGAGAAGTTAAAAGGCTTAATAGGCAAAGAAGCCTATAGCTATTTGTTATTTAGCCTTCATACCTCCCTATTTATATGTGAAAAAAATTTATTTAGAATTTATTTTTCAAGACTTAATAATAGAATTAACAACCCATATAAAATTAATGAATACATTGAGATACTAACTAGGCAATTAAATCATTTGAAAGATGAATTTACTACTTTGTATATTCAAGAAAACAAGGCCTTTTACTTAAAGGAAAACCTGTTAAAATTTGAAAACTTATTGAAAGAATTACAACAAATACCTTTTTATTTTGACCTTACTGCAGATGAGAAAATTACCCATAAAGGAAGAAAATATACCTACATAAGTCAACACAACAATAACAACATTTCATACACTTGGGGCAATAACCTATTGAGTAATTCTTCACCTACCTTTCATAAACCTTTTTATAGTAAACAAAATCTACAATTAAAAGCTGGGGTATACAAAAACGGAAATTTACAGTTTTACAGGGAAGACTCTTTTATTTTTCATTTAGCCATTGGAAGTATTCAACATATTAATTTACAAGCCAGTAAATACCACCCAAGTTATGTATCAAGCGGTAAAATGGCTCTAGTTGATGGCAAAATTGGTTCAGCCCTTGATTTGAAAAGTGGATTATGGCAGGGATACTCGGGGGCCGATTTACAAATTGATTTAGCGCTAAATAAGTCTACTGGTATACAATCTTTTGCAATGGGTTTTTATCAAAATACACCTTCCTGGGTAATCCTTCCAAAAGTTGTACAAATCTTTACTTCAAGCAATGGTTACGACTATACTTACTTTCAAACCATCACTCATCAGGTACCAATAAACCAAGAGGATGCATTAAAACATGTTTTTAGTGTCCACTTTGCAAAACGAAAAATCAAATATTTACGCATTTTAGCAAAATACGCTGGAAATTTACCTCCCAATCATCCGGGAGCGGGAAATCCTTCTATGATGTTTGCAGATGAAATTATACTCCGGTAAGTTAAGCGTTTCTTTTTAACCTAGCCATAAAAAAACCATCAAAACCAGATTCGCTCGGTAATACTATCCGAGAATCTTCTAGCTCATAATTTGTATTTTTTTCTAAAAAATTATTAACCTGTATTTGGTTTTCAGAAGGCAAAATACTGCAAGTAGCATAAACCAACTTACCCCCTATTTTAACAATTCTTGCGTATTCTTCTAAAATTGCTGCCTGCTCAGATTTTACTTTGTTTACAAATTCCAAGCTCAATTTCCACTTAGCATCAGGATTTCTTTTTATAACGCCTAATCCACTGCAAGGCACATCTAATAAAAGTCTATCTGCTGTATCATAGAGCTTTTTTATGGTTTTTGACCCCTCAATTAAACGGGTATCTAAATTGCTTACACCTGCCCTTCTGGCTCTTTTTTTAGCTTCATCTAGTTTCCACTGTTCTGTATCTAAACTTAAAATACGTCCTTTATTTTGACTAATGGCAGCCAAATGAAGCGATTTTCCTCCTGCACCTGCGCATGCATCAATAATTCTCATACCAGGTTCTATTTGCAAAAATTCTGCAACTAATTGAGAAGAGGCATCTTGCACTTCAAAGTATCCAGATTTAAACTCTGGTGTAATAAATAAATTCTGTCTTTGTTTTAAAATCAAAGCATCTTTACAACCCTGAACAGGTTGAGTAACTATGCCTTTCTCTGAGAGACTTTTAACTAAATCTGCCTTGTTTATCTTTAAAGTATTAACGCGTAATACAACAGGTGCAGCCTCATTTAAAGCCTCCACTTCCTTATTCCATTGTTTACCTAATTCTGCCCAACCCAAATCATCTAACCAATCTGGCAATGAATGAACCAGTTTTCTTTGGGTCTTTATTTGTTTATAATTGTGCTGAACTTTTTTCTCATCTACATTCTTAAACTCCTCCCATTTTGGCAATGAAACCCCTTTTAAAACCTGCCAAGTACCAAATAAGGTAAATAAATTAGTTTCATTTAACTCATGAGTTTCTAATTCTGCTACCGTTCTAATTAAACGCCAATACCTCACCATATCATAAGTATTTTCAGCAATAAAGGCGCGATCTCTGGCACCCCATAAATTATTGGAGCGAAGGATTTTTTCTAAAGCCTTATCTGCATATCTACCTTCTTCAAAAATTTGAAATATTGCTCTATTTACGGCCCTTAACAGATTTAAATGAAACTTCATAAAATACCAAACTAATTTGTTTAAGGCACAAAGATAGGTTATTTAAAACGCTTTAAGCCTATGAAAGATCTTTCAAAATACGATATTCAGAGGGAAAATAGTTGTTTACCCTATTAGCAAGAACCTTCATCCACCCTAAAGGTAAATCATTATAACAAGCCAAACACCAAGCTTGAGGCCAATTTTCTTTAGGAATTAGCGTCCCTTTTTTAAGATAAATACGTGCATCCTCGGCAGTTAAATTAACACGCACGATCGTTTTGCTTATATGAACAGATAAAGCCAATGCATGTTCTGGGATTAAGTTTCCATTTTTATCAAATTTTCCCATACAGATACCTGCAGATTTTAGATACAAAACTTCACGCAATTGTTCATACACATCAATCATTGCTTTTGGAAAGGCAAAAACAAATTCGTTTTCTATAAAATAATCAAATAAATCTGGCTGATCCAAGTATTTAGTTATAGCTGGTAAAAACTTTTTAGGAAGAAAATTTAGTTTAGCATGTTTACTCAATTTATGAGCATGATTGCTAAGGTTTGGCTTTTGTAAAACAGCCATAAATAAACCTTCTCCCGAGACCTTATGTGGCAAAAATTTAAATTGAAAAGCATCTGATGTGCTAATGGGCCAAGCTTCAGGAATTTCAATTAGTTTAGGTTCAAATCCATACCTTTCCCGCAGCATTGTTACTTGATTTTCGTTTTCAAATTGATTAAAGGTACAGGTAGAATAGATCAAATATCCGCCGGGCTTTAATGAATCAATACATTCATGTAAAATTCTTGCTTGCCGGGTTTCACATAAACGCACATGATCCATACTCCATTCTTCCATGGCTTTGGCATCTCTGCGCCAAAGGCCTTCTCCGCTGCAAGGTGCATCAACTAAAATGATATCAAAAAAAGTTTCCAATTTTTGAAAATGCTTCGGGTCATTATGAGTTACAATTACATTTGGCTTACCCCACTTAATGAGATTCTCTTGTAATACAGGCACCCTTGCCTTTATAATTTCGTTAGCAATAACTAGAGACGAATCTGGTAATGAATCTAACAAGGTGCTAGTTTTCCCGCCAGGTGCTGCGCATAAATCTAATACCACAGGAGCAGAAAACTCTTGTGAGATTGAATGAATGATTGCAGATAAGAACATGCTCGAACTTTCTTGAACATAATAAGCACCCGCATGCCACAAAGGATCTTCTGTAAATGATGGACGTTGTTTTAAAATCCTTCCTTCTTTACACCACCATACGGTGGTTTCATTTTCAAAAGCATAGGAAAATTTGGACCTGTTTAGTCTGATTGAAGTATTGGGAGCTTGCTGTAGCGCCTCAAAAAAATATCCTGCCTCTGCAGAATAGAGCGACAGGATATTTTCAATAAATGCATCGGGCAATGTTATCATTGCCGTCAAATTTAAAGGGTCTTAGCCAGAAATTTCTCAAAATCTGTTTTTAATTCTTTATAAATCCTTAAAAAGGTATGGTATTGGTCTGCTAAGTTTACAGGAATATCAATTGTTCTGCGGTTTGTAGCTATTAGATTATGCTCAACCTCTTTTACAATTGCATGCTCAAACAGTTTGCAATCGTGTTTTAATGTATCTATTACCTCCTGATGTCTGATAAATTGATTCTGAAAATGTTCAAGTTCTGCTAGCAGGTCTTTTTTATTGTTTTTAATTACTAATTCACCTAGCCTATTTTCAAAAATCTTCAACTCATCTGCATAAAAAGTTAATTCTTTTTGCCATTCATGCATTTTTGAATGGGCTTCGTTTAAATGTGCTTTGTTTTCCATATTAATGTGTATTAATTCTTTTGTAATTAATGCTCAAAACTATGTTTAAAAAATGCCCCTTTAAATGATGAAAATCATAATAGAAGCTAATAAAAAACATGAAAAAACTTTAAAAATTGTTAATTATAAGTGATACTTGCACGTTTGGCATGAAAATAGTTAATTTCACGGCGTAATATGACCTTATCAATTATGAAAAAACAAAGTGTATCCCTATTATTTATTCTATTTATTAGTTTAACAGCTTTTGCAAAAGATGCTTATCATATTAGTATTACCATAAAAGGTGCCCCTGAAACTAAATTTTTCTTGGGATATTATTTCGGCGACAAACAATATTTAAGAGATAGTGCCATTACTGATAAGTCGGGAAAAATGGTATTTAAAGGAGAGAAAGCTTTAGAAGGTGGAGTTTATCTGATTGCCTCTTCAGAAAAGTCTCTGTTGTTCGACTTTATTGTCAGTGAGATGTTTTTCAGTCTTGAAACTGATTTAAATAGTTTAGTAGGCTCCATGAAAATTAAGAATTCATATGAGAATGATGTTTTTTTTAATTATACTAAATTTACCAATCAGGTTGGGAAAGATGCAGGCAATATTGAAGCAGATTTAAAAAGAGCAAAAGAACTTAAAGACACGGCTCAAACGCGCATACTAACAGATAAGTACAGAAAGATATCAAGCGATTTATTTGATTATAGAAAAGGAGTGTTAGAAAAACATCCAACTACTTTATTGGCCAAGATATTTAAAATGATGACAGATATAGAAGTACCAGATGCTCCTAGAAACGAAAAAGGCCAAATAATAGACAGCAATTATCAGTTCAATTATTATTATCAGCATTACTTTGATAATATGGATTTATCTGATGATAGAATTGTAAGAACCCCTGTTTTTCATAATAAATTTGAATCATTTATTCTTAAACTTACCCCTCAAATCCCAGATAGTATCATTAAATCTGCAGATTTCATTTTGAATAAAGCAACAGGTAAGGAAAATTTTAAATACCTCTTATTCTGGATTACCAATCATTACGAAACCTCAAGCTATATGGGTATGGATAAGGTTTTTGTTCATATGGTTGATCAATATTATGCCAAGGGAAAAGCATTTTGGATAGATGAAACCTTACTATTCAAGATGAAAGACCGTGCAGACCAACTCAGAAATAATTTAATTGGCTTACGCGGTCAAAACCTAACCATGTTAGATACCAATCATGTTTATCACAGTTTATATAATGTAAAAGCAAATTATACCCTTCTTATTTTTTGGGATGCTAATTGTGGTAAATGTAAAGAAGAAATGCCTAAATTAAAGAAGCTTTATGAAGAACTGAACCCAAAAGCTAGCATCAATGGTAAATCATTTTTTGATGTTTTTGCAGTTAGCCTCACACCAGATGGTAAAGAATGGCAAAAATATATCAGAGAACAAAACTTTAAATGGCTAAACGTATACGATCCAAACAATGAAACAAATTTTAGAAAACTATATGACATTTATAGTACACCTGTTTTGTATTTGTTAGATGAGAATAAAAAAATAATAGCCAAGCGATTAAATGTTGAGCAGGTAAAAGAGTTTATTCAAGATCAAGAGAATAAAAATAAAGTTAAGTAAGACGCAATGAAGGTAGATTTGCTCGTTTTTGCAGCACATCCAGATGATGCTGAGTTATCTTGTAGCGGAACCATTTTAGCGCACAAAGACCTTGGATATAAAGTGGCCCTAGTTGACCTAACAGAAGGAGAACTTGGAACCAGAGGAAGTGTTCAATTGCGCAGACAAGAGGCAGAGGTAGCCAGTAAAATCTTAGGACTAGACTGCAGGGAAAATCTTGGTTTTAGAGATGGATTCTTTACCAAAGATGAAACGCATCTATTAAAGCTCATTCAAACTATTAGAAAATATCAACCTAGCATTGTATTAGCTAATGCCATTTCAGATAGGCATATTGATCATGGAAGGGCAAGCGATTTGGTTCATGATGCTTGTTTTCTAGCTGGCTTGGTAAAAATAAAAACAGAATTCGCAGGTATCAATCAAGAATCTTGGCGACCCAAAAAAGTATATCACTACATTCAAGATCAATTACAGACGCCAGATATTGTGTTTGACATAAGCTCCTATTTCCCAAAAAAAATGGAAAGTATTTTGGCATTTAAATCTCAATTTTTCGATCCAAACTCTAATGACCCCATCACACCCATTTCTACACCAGAATTTATCGAATTTATTAAGGGTAGAGCAATAGAGTTTGGAAGACGCATTGGCGTGCAATATGGAGAAGGGTTTCAAATTAGATCTGGAAATATAGGAAGCAATAATTTATTGGCTCAACTTTAAATTTTTGCAATATACCAAGCCTTACATTTAGCTAACAATATTTTAAACCCATTGGGCTTACTGAGTTTTATATTTTGATCATAGGATTGTCCCATCAACAACATTTCTTTAAATAAGAAAGAAGATGGAACACCCCACTTTTTCGCAAAAGTTTTCCTTCCATTGTTTCTGATTACCCTACCGGTAGATTTGCATTTAAAATGATAGACTAAACTTCTTCCAATCCCTTTAAATTCTCTCACTCCAATTTCCCACAATTTCATGGCAAAATCTGGATCAGAATAAAAGCCTGGTGAATAATTAACATCATATCCATGTACTTTATCCCAAATCTCTTTATGAACCAAGCTGGGTGGCCAACAAGAGCCAAACCAATCTGATTTTAGTTGCTTTTCTGCAAATAATAAAAAAGCTGTTTCATCAAAAGTATCATGGGTTCGGCCAAAATCAAAAGGCGCTAAAATCGCTTTATTAGCTCCTCCTTCAAACTCAACCATAGTAGCAGAAAAATAAAACAAATTATTGTCTTGTAAAGCTATTTCTTCTAACAAATATTGATCCCATTTTTTGGCTAAATACATATCATCATTTACATACAAAACATAGTTAGTTTGCACCAATGCAGACATAGCATTTAATGCATAACATACGCCCACATTCTCTTTTGAATAAGTATAGGAATAATTACTGTTTTTAACCCATTGTAAAGTACTATCCACCCCTTCATTTACATGAATAATGATTTGATGCTTAAAAGAACTATTCTTTTCAATACTATGAATACACAACTTGAGATATGGTAAATTATTCCAGCTAGGAATTAAAATACTAAACCTAGAATCAGGATCACAGGGGCGCAAATTTGCCTCTATTTGGGGCTCTTTATACATACATATTAGTTCTTGGCTTCCGTGGGTGGATTAACCAATCCAAAATAAACAAAAACACGCATAAGCGATTTAGTAATACCTAATTGTTCGGCAGATTGAGGATCCAAAATAATAACAATTTCTTTTGGTGTGCCTAGAGGTAAAGGGCCCAACACCCTTGCAAAATGCTCTTTAAAGTTATCCCTATTAACAATGTAAACAAATTTACCCTTATCGGTTGCATTGGTATATACACCTAAGGCATACTCTTGTTTACCATTGTATTTGGCTAGACCAGAAACTTTCTCATATCCTATGATATCTTCACTAGCCCTATTTTGTGTTAATTTATTTGCTGGTAAGGTTCTCACATAAGGAGAAACATCTGCACGATTTGAATTGATGGTAAGTTCTTGCCCTGCCCTAACGCGGTAGGTTAATAAACCATTCCAATTAATAATATCTGTGGCTGAAACTTTATACTTTTGGGCAATTTGTTGTATTGTTTCGTCCTTTTTTACAACATGCGTTTTTTGAGCATCTCCTATTCCGGCAGTTTGGTGTGTATTTGGAACTACGATGGCATTTTCTTCGGCGCTTAGGGTTGAAAATAAATCGTAGTTATAATCAGTTTCTTTATAATCGAAAACTTTATAGGCAATACCTTTTGGATGCACGTATTCACTATCCATTTTCATTAATTGCTCCATACTCCTGCGTTTTTTGAGCGTGAGCAAGTTTAAAGAATCTGCGTTTAAACTTGGTATCACATTTTTATTATTAGGCTTTTTACTTGTTATCTTAGCTTCTTTATTTGGTCCTGGATTTGTTTTTTCTTGTGGGGCACTTTGCACTTTCAATCCAATGGGTGCGCTTGCGATCATTTCTGGCTTCACATTAAGTTTTACATCAGATGTTGGAATCGACTCAGGTGCTTTTGCAATTAACTTTTCAGGCGTTGGCTCAGCAATTCTTTTAGGTTCTTCTACCTTTGGCACATCCCTATTTACATCAATTCTCGGGGGTGCTGAAACTTTTGCTATTTCTACTTTCGGAGCAACTGGAATGGGTTCAATAGGAGCCTTTTTAGGCTCTTCTTTGGCAACAACAGGTGCTGGAGATAAATTTGGGATTTTTACTTTTTGACCCTCTTTTAAGTTATTACTTTTAAGTGCATTTAATTCAATAATATCAGTCGGATCGACCCCAAAAATATCTGCTAGTTGATTTACCGTTTGCGGACTAGCCACCACATAAATTTTAGGTTCTGAAGAAATTGAATGAAATTTACTGTCAGTAACATCTAACTTTACTACATCACCCGCGGATTCTGATTGTGGTGTTTCTTTAGAAGCAAGTGTGTTTGTGGGTGGTAGTGTTTTTGCAATTGGCAAATTAGATGGAGCCAAAGATTTTACAGGAGGAATATTAAGCTCACCATATTTAGAAACATTCATTGGAATTTTAACTATTTGACCTGGATAAACCTCTTCAATAATTAAAGGATTGCTGCTCAAAATTTCTGCTTCACTTACTGCATATCTTGCCGCAATGGATTGGATTCCATCTCCTTTTACAACCCGATGTACGATGTATTTTTTTGCCGCACGCAACTCCAAACGCAAAGAATCTAGAGGCTTAGCAATGACTGAGTAGTGGCAAAAAAATGTAAAACAAAACAAAACAAAGACAAACTTTTTGAGCATGCTTGAATATTTAAACCTCAAAAGTATGAATTATTCAGTGGCTTACCCAAAGCTAATTAAGAATAAAACCTGTGCGAAACCCTATTTAGTATACACTTATTTAACCTTTTCAGAAACGATACAACTCCATGCCATGGGCTTATCGTTAAACAATTTTTTGGTGGCGCTCCAAGTATGTTCAAATAGCTCAGAATATCTGTAATTATTTAAATGCCATTCACTTTGCCAATAACTATAGGTAAAAAACACGTGATTAGCTTCAGCATCTTTTAACAAGAGTAATCCTTCACATCCTTCAAAAGCTGCAATTTTACTTTTCACAGATTGAAAAAGTGTTTCAAATTCATGAACCTTTTCCGGATCAAAACTCATTCTTACTATTCTGTTTATCAATTTTTTAAATTATTATCTTTCCTCGTACACACAATAAGGTCCGCCTTCAACATTTGTAAATGTCATTCTGATTTTATTAGTTATGGCATTGTATTGCCCATTTAACCGGTAGGTATAGCCATAGTTACTTACTAGGTCATTGCTAATCAGGTTTCCTGCCTCATCCATCACAAAACATGAATTATTTTCAATTTTCTGCACAGCTCCCCCACCACTACTCATTTGTATTTGACCAATTACAAAAAGATTAGGAAAAGGAGTAGGTGAAACCACCGTTTCAACTCCAAAGGTTTCCCAAACATTACCTGTGCTAAAATACCTTGTACAATTAAAATATTTTTTACCTGTTATGGGATGTTTGGGAGTTTCTGGTGTAATAATATTTCCATAATTATCTGTATACAAGGCATCTTCCTTGCTGCATCCAGAAAAAATAAAGGAAAATAAAAAAATGCTCAACACTAATTTAAAATAATTTGTTTTCATAGTACGTTCCTTAAAATATCATCATTCCTAGTTGAATTTTGCCAGAAATCCCATATGTTCTCATTTGTTGATCTTGAATGGGCTTATCTTCATCATAAAAATTCATAAACAATAAATTTGATCCATAATTTTTTAACACACCCGATGCCGCCTGTTGAGGTAAACCACTAATTAAATTTCCGAACCTGGTATAATCAAATGACAATTGTCCTCCAACAAATAACCATTTATTAATTGGTTTTTGGTAACCAAGCCCAAGACTTAATCTGCTTGTGTTTATCCCATTTATTTTATAGATTACATCTTGGGTTCCTCCAGCTAAAAAAGCCTTTTCAGCGTAGGTGCCTTTTTCAATATTTAGATTCCCATTTGCAAAGGATGCTGAGATGAAGAGTCCATAAGGTGCAGGTTTCTCGCGAGAAAAATATTTTCTATATTCAATCATCATTCCCCTGTATGAGGTTTGTGCCTTGGCATCCATCACAATGCTTGATCCAAGTGTTTCCATTGGGTGATAAGATTGCCTTATATCTGCATTAATCGCATCATAAGCAACTGTAATAGTCATTTTTCTATGAAAGGCAAGCTCAGCAGCATAACTATTAAAAAAACCTTGAACACCATTAATAGCATTACTTTTCAATAACACTCTTTTACCAGCAAAACCAGTATTTTGAGCCATCAATAGCAGAGGAAGATTGAAAAACAACATTAAAGTAATAATCAGTATCTTTCTCATGGATTCAAGTTTTTATTTAATAAATAAAAGGTATCATACAAGGTTACCATCAGATGCTCTGGTTTAATTTGAGCGTCAAACAACCTAATGTCTCTGTAAATAATTTTACCAGTAACTATATTTACAATGTAGTGATATTGCAGATACCCGTTTTGAGGTAAAAAGTTACTATACTCAATATTTCTAACTAGTTCTTTATCCTGACTTTTTAAATCAAGTGCAATTACTCCTACCAAGCCAACCAATTCAGAATGGAGTACAGGTGCTAAGGAGGTATAATCATAGCCAATATTAGGTTCTACCGTAAACAATTGTTGAACAAGTTGGCTTTCGTCTTTACGAGATATTTGATTAAAAATATTCTGTTGTATTTCGTTGGTATTTATAATTCTTTGGCCAAGATTGTTTAATAAATAACTGCTATCTGTTATTAAATTTCTTGCTGTAAGCTCGTTCCTAATTTTAAATTTTTTAGTTAGCTTGTTAATAACAGTATTCATTTCATTTTCTGATGCAATTACCAGCGAATAATCATCCTTTTTATACCCATCAATCCTAAAAACAGAAACTTGTGGTCGCAAATAAAAAATAGTACTCAACTCTTTGGTTTGCGTGATAAAAGATTCTGATTTCTGTATAGAACAATTAATAGTATATGAACATCCACTTGCCAGCAGCAATAGGAAGATATAAATGGGTATTAATCTATTTTTTATCATTGTAAGCAAGCTTTTGTTTGGCTGTTAAAACATATTTACCATTCGGAAATTTATTCAACAGATTCTGAAAAATAATTATTGAGGTTTGTTTACCCAGAAATGCCTCATTGCAAAGCGCGTAATAGAAATAACTTTCTTCATTTTGCTCTTGTTCAACTAGCTTTTTAGCATATCCATAGATTAACTTTTTGAACTTGTCTGTATCGTAGGAATAAATAATTTTATTTAAATCCAGCATATTTGAATCTATGCCAATTGAACATTTACCCAATAGCTCCTCATCGTATTTATTTTCTTTTGATTGCGCTATAAAATAAAGGGATTTAATCAGTGTATTTTTTCTTGTTTCTTGTTCAAATTTAAATTTGTTGGTTAATACCAACATGATTGCTACCTGATATTCATAATCATCTAGGGCAGCATCTAATGCTAACTTAGCTAAATGCTGCTGCATCTTTCCGTAACTATCACTATCTTTTATTAGAAAATTTTGAGTTTTTTCGGGCAGTTCGTATACTTTTAGCTGCTCGTTCAGGGAGATTATTCGCTTAGCTACATCAGGATGTGTTGAGAATTGGTCTGTATTACTTAGCTCTATTTTTAAACTCGTCTTTTCATCACGCTTTTTAACTTTAATCCACTCGCTGGTATCCAGTTGAGCCAAAGAATTATTAATTTCATTTCCCAATGCTTGTGCAACTTGAATTCTAGCAAATAAACTTGAATCTGAGTTTAAAATATTGAGTGCCTGTATGGCCGTGTTGGGTTGATAGCCTGCCTGAATGGTAAGCTGCAGTGCTATGCCATCTGCCTCATATTCATTTTCTTTTGAGTGTATCAGATTTCTATAACTTCGGCCAATATGATCATCTGTATTTATTTCGGCTTTTGTAATCTTATTTTGCAGTTCAATTTCTTTTAGTGCATGTTGTTTCATTACATGCGCAATTTCGTGGGCAATGATAAATGCAAGTTCTGCTTCTGTTTTAAGGTGAATAATTAAACCTTGATTCAGAAATATACTCCCATCAATATATGACAGTGCATTAGCAGATAAATCTTTCACACACCATATCTTAATTTTCTGTTTCAGAACAGGATCGTTTTGTAATAATTTACCAGCAATGGCATTCAGGTAAATTTCCCAATTTTTATCAGCAATAATTCTGCCTTTTTTTATTAAATTATATTTTTCTAAAGCAACACTGGTAATAATCTCTTTAGATTTAATTTCATCAAAGCCCTGAGGGAAGTTAACATTACTTTTTACCTCATTGTAATGATTAATTTGCTGAGCAAATGCATTTAAAAAGAAGGCCCCAAACAAATAGAAAAGGATTGACAGCGGCGTTTTTTTGTTCATGGGCATTATTAAAAATAAATTATTTGCCACGAATATAAAATTTACCAGCAATTTTCTAAAAGCTAGTTTATTATTATTTTAAACTAACAATTAAAATAGTTTTGAAGATGCATGAAGGTATAGAAAAGCATTTTGTAACAAAAAAATAATTTTCAAAAGTTCATTAAACAAAAAAACCTTTGAAAGTATTAACATTCAAAGGTTTTATTTTTGTTTGTGATCCCGCTGCTGAAATTTGGTATTTAATATTTCGATTTAATTAGACAACAACTACAGGTTATTTGCATTTAAAAAAATTTTTGAGCTGTAATTATTAAGTGTAAAAACTAACATTCTAATTAATTTTCATTGGTCAAGATAAAACTAGATCAGTTTTTCTTTGATATTGATTGAATAATGGCATTTAATCTCTCAATCTCCTTTTCCAACATTTTTATATATTTATCTTTATATTCATCACTATGAAAGTGCATATTTTCTGCTTTCGCTCCAGTTCCTTGAACCAAACTATTATGTTGAACATTAAAAATAGTGGTAGCATCAAAATTTAAAATTTCCGATATTTCAACACCTAAAACTTCTGAAATCTTGTGAATCTTGGAAATAGATAAGTCAACTTCTCCCCTCTCAATTTTGCTATAGCCACTGGTACTCATACCAAGATCACTAGCAAGTTGCTCCCTGGTAATTCCTTTTAGTTCTCTAAATTTCCTGATATTCTCGCTTATTTTAATCATACCGCTAAAGTAGTAAAATAATCTTTAAAGTAGTAATTTGTCCCATTTTTTTTAATTTTTTAAAATTTAATTTGTAGTCTAAATATTTTAAAAAAATGAATAAATTAAGAAAAAATCTTTTTTTGATTGCAGGTATTATTTACACATCTGCAACATTTGCACAAGTTAAAAAAGGCGACTTTCGTTTAATGGTTGGGTATGGCATTCCGAATACCCC